>NZ_LYSP01000009.1:0-136074 GCF_001728945.1 Pseudomonas sp. ENNP23 | reverse complement strand
AAAGTGCACTTCTGATCGCGCCATGAAAAAGGGGACGACGCCTGCGCGCCGTCCCCTCGCTTGAAACCGCTTCGATCAGCTGGCGCGAGCCAGGTTGCGCAGCGCCTTGATCTGGTCATGGTTGCGCTGGACGCCCAGCAGCTGCCGCTCGACCAAAGTGCGTGCCTCGGTCGGCAGCTCCTTGCCCAGCGCCTCGCGGTAATGCTTGAGCGCCACATCCTCGCCACGCTCGCACTCGTTGAGGATGGCCTCCTCGCTCTTGCCGGTCACCAGCGCCTTGAGGTCCACCCAGCGGCGATGCAGGGCACCCGCCACGCTGGAGGATGACTCGGGCTCGCCCCCCAGGCTGCGCACCATCTGTTGCAGCTCTGCGGCGGCACGGCCGCACTCCCGCGAGCGCTCGGTCAGGGTGGCCTTGAGCTGCGGGGTCTTTACGTGCTCGGCGCATTCGACGAAGCCTTTCTCACCGTCCTTGCTGATTTCGATCAGTTCGTTCAGCGCATCAATGGCGTGCTCGTTGTTCATCGTGCAGTCCTCTTTCCGGTTGACGGGCGGCCGGTGGTCGCCCGGCCTTCCTGATGGTGGACCGGGCGACCCAAGGGACGGTTCAAGCTTTTCGCCCACCGGCGTTACTGCCCTTGCGCCTCCTTGCGCTTCTGCCGTTCGAGGAAGTCCACCTTCCACTGCTCCATGCCCATGTAGGCCGAATCCAGGTTGGCCTCCACGCGATAGCGAGCCTTCAATGCCGCCACCTCCTGTGCGTGTTCGCCCAGGAAGCGATCGAAGCGCTGCACCAGTTCGGGGTGGCGTACGGACGACAGGTGGAAATGGCTGCGGGTGTGGGGCAGCGAAGGGTCGAACACCAGCGCACCCGGGCGGGCCCGGACGTTGTCCAGGTAATAGGTGGCGACCACCACATTGAAGTAGGCACCATCCGTATCCCGCCGCAGGGTCTGGTTGATCATCTGCCGCAGGTCACGGGCCTCCACCGGCTGGACCTGCCCCGCCTCGATGCGCGACTGGTAGCCCCGGGGCGTCCAGCCCTTCACCAGGGCCAGCCGGCGAATGCCGTCGAGCCCCTGGCCAGCATGTCGCGGGTCCACCAGCACGCCATCCACGTAGGCCACCACCGGCGCACTGTAGGTGGGTGCATACCCGGGCGCCGCCGCACCGGCCCACTCGGGGTTGTCCGGGTAGCGCAGGTCCACATCCCCCGCCGCCGCCCGCTGCGCCAGCTCGTTGACCGGTAATGGCCGGTACTCCAGCTGCAGGCCCTCGCTGCGGGCGAACAGGTCCAGCAGGTCGCGGCCGAAGCCGCGGTACTGCCCGCTCTCATCGAGCTGGTAGTGAGGCTGGAAGGCCAGGTTCTCGACACCCACCACATAGCCCTGGGCCTGCACCGCCAGCGGCAGCACGCCCACCAGCAAGCCCGCACCAGCGAGCCTGCCGGGAATCGACCTGCGGCGCCTCATTCACCGGTCACCAACTGGCGGGCCAGGCGGTTGTGGCGCTCAAGCACCACGGGCAGGTCGACCGTCAGCAACTGGCCATCCCGCACCACCACCCGACCGTTGATCACGCTGGTGGAGACCTGAGTAGGCGTGCAGAAGACCAACGCAGCCAGCGGGTCGTGATGGGCCCCGGCATAAGCCACGTGCCCCAGGTCGAAGGCCACGAAGTCTGCCGCCATGCCCGGTGCCAGGGCACCGATGTCATCGCGGTTGAGCACCTTGGCACCGCCCAGGGTGGCGATTTCCAGCGCCTCGCGGGCGGTCATGGCGTCCGGACCGAAGCCGACCCGCTGCAGCAGCAGCGCCTGGCGCACCTCGCCGATCATGCTGGCGCCGTCGTTGGAGGCCGAGCCGTCCACACCGAGGCCCACCGGCACGCCCGCATCACGCATGCGGCGAATCGGCGCGATGCCCGAGGCCAGGCGCATGTTCGAGCATGGGCAATGGGCGACACCGGTACCGGTGCGGGCGAACAGGTCGATGCCATGCTGGTCCAGTTGCACGCAGTGGGCGTGCCACACGTCATGGCCGACCCAGCCCAGGTCCTCGGCGTACTCGGCGGGGGTCATGCCGAACTTCTCGCGGCTGTAAGCGATGTCGTTGACGTTCTCTGCCAGGTGCGTGTGCAGGGAGACACCGTACTGGCGGGCCAGCACGGCGGCCTCGCGCATCAGGTCGCGGCTCACCGAGAAGGGCGAGCACGGCGCCACCACGACCCGCAGCATCGAACCGTGGGAAGCGTCGTGGTAGTCCTCGATCAGGCGCTGGGACTCCTTGAGGATGTCCGCCTCCTTCTCCACCACCGAATCCGGCGGCAGACCGCCCTGGCTACGACCGACGCTCATGCTGCCGCGGGCGGCGTGGAAACGCATGCCGATCTCGCGGGCGGCGTGGATGCTGTCGTCCAGCTTGCAGCCATTGGGGTAGATGTAGAGGTGGTCGCTGGAGGTGGTGCAGCCGGAGAGGATCAGCTCGGCCATGGCCGTCTGGGTGGACACCCCGATCATCTCCGGCGTCAGCCGCGCCCAGATGGGGTAGAGGTTGGTCAGCCAGTTGAACAGCTCGCCATCCTGGGCAGCGGGCACCACACGGGTGAGGCTCTGGTACATGTGGTGGTGGGTGTTGACCAAGCCGGGGATCACCACCTTGCCGGTCATGTCCAGCACCTCGTCGGCGCTCCGGGGCAGTTCGGCGCTCGGTCCCACCTGGCGGATGACGTTGTCCTCGATGAACAGGCCGCCCTGCCGGATCTCGCGGCGCTCGCCGTCCATGGTGACCAGCAGGTCAGCGTTCTTCACCAGCAATGTCTTGCCCATGCGTACTCTCCTCCGCCCTCGTGGGCGATCTTGTTTTTCAGGGAATGGTCAGTCGGCGAATCGAAAGGCCGGCCGCTACCCAACCCAGCGCCCGACAGGGCACTCAGCGGTTCAGGGGGAATGCGGAAAGCGGTCCGGCGTCTCGATCAGCCGCCGGTGGCGTTCATGAAGCGGACCACCTGCACTTGCTGGTCGGCTTCGAAGTGGTGCCGTTCCGGCTTGAGCCGGAGCGCCTCCACCAGAGCCGAGCGCAGCCTGTCCGAATCGCCGGGGTGGCGACGGATCAATGCCTTCAGGTCGAGCGCGCCGTCACTGCCCAGGCACAGCACCAGCTTGCCCTCGGCGGTGACCCGCACCCGGTTGCAATCGCCGCAGAAGTTGCGGCTGTGGGGTGAGATGAAGCCGACGTGGGTGTCGCTGCCGACCACCTGGTAGTAGCGCGACGGGCCGCCGGTGCGGTGGCTGCTGGGCAGCAGCTCGAAACGTTGAGCCACCCGCTCGCGCACCTCGTCCGAGGTGCACAAGGTGACCTTGCGCTCATGGCTGGAGATGCTGCCCAGGGGCATCTCCTCGATGAAGCTGATGTCCAGGCCGCGCTCGACGGCGAAGGCCACCAGGTCCTCCACCTCGTCATCGTTGCGGCCCTTCTGCACCACGCTGTTGAGCTTGATGCGCCGGAAGCCGGCCACACGCGCCGCATCGATGCCCGCCAGCACCTGGTCGAGCCGATCACGCCGGGTAAAGGCGGCAAAGCGTTCGCGCCGCAGGGAATCGAGGCTCACGTTCAGCCGAGTGACGCCGGCACCGCGCAGGTCGGCGGCCATGTGCGCCAACTGCGAACCGTTGGTGGTGATGGCCAGGTCGTCGAGCTCGCGACGCTGGCCCAGGCGGCCAAGCAACCCGGTGAGGCCCTTGCGCACCAGCGGCTCGCCGCCAGTGACGCGGATGCGCTTCACACCCAGGCCAATGAAGGCATCGGCGACGGTGTACAGCTCTTCGAGGCTGAGGATCTGAGCGCGCGGCGCGAAGACCATGTCTTCGCTCATGCAGTAGGTGCAACGGAAATCGCACCGGTCGGTGACCGAAAGACGCAGGTAGGTGATGGAGCGACCGAAGGGGTCGCGCAAGGTGTGGTCTGACATCTTGAAGCCTGCCGCAGCACGCGCCGGTCGGGACCCGGCGGCATGGACGGATCGGCAGATAAGAGCAGAAAAAACACTTTTTGTATACAGGAATGCGAGGGCGGAACCCGCCAAAAGGCTGCCCGTAGCTTGCTTGAGAGCGCGGGAAAGCCGGTGCTACCATGCCCGCCCGCTCGCCAGCCGACCGTGAGGGCCCTCGGCGAGTGAACCAAGGAGCAGATGTGAGCAGTATTCGCGAGCGCAATAGAGAGCTGATCCTGAGCGCGGCCAGCGAGGAGTTCGCCGACAAGGGATTCGCCGCGACCAAGACCAGTGACATCGCCGCCAAGGCAGGCTTGCCCAAGCCCAACGTCTACTACTACTTCAAGTCCAAGGAAAACCTCTACCGGGAAGTGCTCGAGAGCATCGTCGAGCCCCTGCTGGCAGCCTCCCACCCGTTCAACGAAGGCGGCCACCCGGACCAGGTCCTGCGGGCCTACATCCGCTCCAAGATCCGCATCTCCCGCGACCTGCCCCACGCCTCCAAGGTGTTCGCCAGCGAGATCATGCACGGCGCACCGCACCTGTCCGCCGAACGCACCGCGCAACTCAACGAGCAGGCCCGCCACAACATCGCCTGCATCCAGGGCTGGATCGACCAGGGCCTGATGGCCCCCGTCGATCCCAACCACCTGATGTTCAGCATCTGGGCCGCGACCCAGACCTACGCCGACTTCGACTGGCAGATCTCCGTCGTCACCGGCAAGGCCAGCCTCAGCGACGCTGACTACGACGCCGCTGCCGACACCATCATCCGCCTGGTGCTCAATGGTTGCGACGTAAAGCCGGCGCCCGAGCGGCAGAGCGCCTGACCAACCCTCACGCCTTGAAGGTGAGGATGGGGCTGAAGCGGGCGATCACCGCCACCGTCTCCTCCTCCACCTGAGCACGCACCACCTCGCCGATCTCCTTGTAGGCACCGGGTGCCTCCTCGATCAGCCGCTCCTCGCGCCGGGTGATGCACTGCACCCGGTCCAACCCCAGCCCATCCGGTGCGCGACGCGCCTGCAGGCGGACCTCGCTGCGGGACATCGAACGCCCCGCCCCGTGGCTGGCCGAACGCAGCCACTGCGCATTGCCCAGCCCCCTGAGCAGGTAGGAGTCATGCCCCATGCTGCCGGGAATCAGCAGGTCCTGCCCGGCATAGGCTGGCGTCGCGCCCTTGCGATGGACGTTGCCCACCGACTCCCGCAGCACGATGTTGTGCGGCACATCCACCAGCAGCGGCGCCTCGATGTCCGCGCCGAACACCTCGCGGGTGCGCTGGCGCACCATCTCGGCGATCAGCGCGCGATTGGCATCGGCGTAATGGGCAGCCGAATGCATCGCCGCCAAGTACTCGTCGGCCATGGGCCCGAGCAGGGCGAACACACGCGACTCGGGGTGGCGGATGCCCTTCGGCCACAGCTCGCGGGCCTTGTCCATCCAGCGCCGCCCGACATGGAAACCCACGTCGCGGGAGCCGGTGTGGATCATCAGCACAACCTGCCCCACCGACAGGCCGCGCTCGAAGCAGGCACGGCGGTCCACCAGCTCGGTCACCACCTGCACCTCGACGAAGTGGTTGCCGCCACCCACCGTGCCCAGGCCCGGATCGCGCAAGCGCGGGCGGGCCGGGTCCTGCAGGGCAGCGGGCGCATGGCGGGCTTCGCCGCGCTCGAACGACGACGGGTGCAACTGCGCCAGCTCCGCCATCACCTGGGCGTAGTCGAGGTGTCCGAACAGCCCCTCGCGCTCGCCCCGCTGGCGCAGCGACGCCCAGAAGTCACCCAGCCCGCCGGCGAACAGCGCCGTCATGTCGCCCGGCGCCGTGGGAATGTTGCGGGTGCCGTCCAGCAGGTCGCCGCGGACGCGCTCCACCCAATCGGCCTTACGTGACAGGAAGCGCTCGTAGTCGAGGCCCAGCCGGTGCAGGCGCATGCCGCAGTTGATGTCGGTGCCGATGCTCTGCGGGATCACCATGTCCGGGCTGGTGACGATCACCGCACCAACCGGGATGCTGGTGCCGGCATGGAAGTCCGGCGTTGCACAGGCACAACGCACCTCGCCACCCAGCGGGTGGCGGACGCCTGCGAAATCGAGCAGTTGCTGCACCGCCTTTTCCTCGATGGGCAGGGATTCGGGCAGCAGGATGCGCGCGTCGAGGCCGGCGCGGTTCAGGGAAGCGATCGAAAGGGTATTGCCGTTGACGCGGCTGATGGCCACGCCGCTGCGGGCCAGCTTCTGCTGGATCCGCTTGAAAGGGGTCTTGTTCATGACGCTGCTTTTTCGATGGACGAAAACAGGCACCGCCCGATCAGGGCGATGCAGCATGTCCGTCAGCAGCAGAAGGGACGGCGCGCATCCTAGGCTTGCGACGACGTTGCCGCAAGCCCCGGCGCGCCGGAAGTCAGGCCGGCACGCCGGCGTCGGCCCTCAGCCCGACCGCCTCCACGCCCGAGACGGCGCACTGCTCGTCGATGTCGGAGGTGTCGCCGCTGATGCCCACCGCCCCGATCACCTCCCCCGCCGGGTCGCGGATCAGCACGCCCCCCGGAGCTGGCACCAGGTTGCCGTCGGCCAGGTGGTTGACAGCACCGATGAAAGCTGGGCGCTGCTGGGCGTCCGCAGCGATCAGCCGGGAGCCCTTGCCCAGGGCCACCGCGCCCCAGGCCTTGCCAATGGCAATCTGCGGTCGAAGCATGCTGGCACCGTCCTCACGCTGCAGGGCGATCAGGTGTCCGCCGGCGTCGAGCACGGCAATGGTCAGCGGCGCGGCACGCAGGGCGCGACCGGCCTCCAGCGCGCGGAGGGTGATGCTCATGGCGGTTTCCAGGGACAGGGTGCTCATGGCGAGGCTTCCTCGGTCAGATGATGGTCCGGTCGCTCCGAAGCGCACCCAAGGGGCATCAGGCCCTTCTCGTCAGGCGCTGCTGGAGGCATTCGCCGGAGTAAATCAGGCAATACAAAAAAATCAACACAAAAATACAATGAATTCATTTTTTGTATACAAACAAGATGAGCGGTAGCTGATCACCAGCCTGAACCCCGCATCAAACGGACGTTTTAAAGAAAGCGCTCCCTTCATCCATCTCCCCTGGAAATCTTCTTGACCCGCTCTCGAACGGCTGAATAGAATCCGCCAACAATACTTGTATACAATTTTTACAATAAACGAGGCACAAAACATGGCCAAAATGAGAGCAATCGAGGCTGCCGTTCTGGTGATGCGCCGTGAAGGCGTCGACACTGCGTTCGGCGTACCCGGCGCCGCGATCAACCCGCTGTACGCCGCCCTGAACAAGATCGGCGGCGTTGACCATGTACTGGCCCGCCATGTCGAAGGCGCCTCCCACATGGCCGAGGGTTACACCCGCACCAACCCGGGCAACATCGGCGTGTGCATCGGCACCTCCGGCCCGGCAGGCACCGACATGGTCACCGGCCTGTACTCCGCCTCCGCCGACTCCATCCCGATCCTCTGCATCACCGGCCAGGCACCTCGCGCCCGTCTGCACAAGGAAGACTTCCAGGCCGTCGACATCACCAGCATCGTCAAGCCGGTGACCAAGTGGGCGACCACCGTCCTCGAGCCGGGCCAGGTGCCCTACGCCTTCCAGAAGGCCTTCTTCGAAATGCGCAGCGGTCGCCCCGGCCCGGTGCTGATCGACCTGCCGTTCGACGTGCAGATGGCCGAGATCGAATTCGACATCGAGGCCTACCAGCCGCTGGCCGTGAACAAGCCCAGCGCCAGCCGCATCCAGGCCGAGAAGGCCCTGGCGATGCTCAACGACGCCGAGCGTCCGGTGCTGGTGGCCGGTGGCGGCATCATCAACGCCGACGCCTCCGAGCGCCTGGTGGAGTTCGCCGAGCTGACCGGCGTGCCGGTCATCCCGACCCTGATGGGCTGGGGCACCATCCCCGACGACCACCCACTGATGGCCGGCATGTGCGGCCTGCAGACCTCCCACCGCTACGGCAACGCCACCCTGCTGGAGTCCGACCTGGTGTTCGGCATCGGCAACCGCTGGGCCAACCGCCACACCGGCTCCGTGGACGTCTACACCCAGGGCCGCCGCTTCATCCACGTGGACATCGAACCGACCCAGATCGGCCGCGTGTTCACCCCCGACCTGGGCATCGTCTCCGACGCCGCAGCCGCCCTGGACGTCTTCCTCGAAGTCGCCCGCGAATGGAAGGCCGCCGGCAAGCTGAAGGACCGCAGCGCCTGGGTCGAATCCTGCCGCGAGCGCAAGCGCACCCTGCTGCGCAAGACCCACTTCGACAACGTGCCGGTGAAACCCCAGCGCGTGTACGAGGAGATGAACGAGTTCTTCGGCAAGGACACCTGCTACGTCAGCACCATCGGCCTGTCGCAGATCGCCGGCGCGCAGTTCCTGCACGTCTACAAGCCACGCCACTGGATCAACTGCGGCCAGGCCGGCCCGCTGGGCTGGACCATCCCCGCCGCCCTCGGCGTGGTCAAGGCCGATCCGCAGCGCCAGGTGGTCGCCCTCTCCGGCGACTACGACTTCCAGTTCATGATCGAGGAACTGGCCGCCGGCGCGCAGTTCAACCTGCCCTACATCCACGTGCTGGTGAACAACTCCTACCTGGGCCTGATCCGCCAGGCGCAGCGTGGCTTCGAGATCGACTACTGCGTGCAACTGTCCTTCGAGAACGTCAACGCACCGGAGCTGAACGACTACGGCGTGGACCACGTCGCGGTGGTCGAGGGCCTGGGCTGCAAGGCCATCCGCGTGTTCGACGCCAACGACCTGCAGGCCGCCTTCGCCCAGGCCCGCAAGCTGATGGCGGAGTTCCGCGTACCGGTGGTGGTGGAGGTCATCCTGGAGCGTGTCACCAACATCTCCATGGGCACCGAGATCAATGCCGTCAACGAGTTCGAAGAGCTGGCCCTGAGCGGCGCCGACGCCCCCACCGCCATCTCGCTGCTGGACTGACGAGCCACATCCCCTCTCCCGTTCGTGGCGGGCGAGGGGCGTCTACCAAGGAGAATCTTCATGCCCCGTTTCGCTGCCAACCTGTCCATGCTGTTCACCGAAGTGGACTTCCTGGACCGTTTCGCCGCCGCCGCCGAAGCCGGCTTCAGCGGCGTCGAGTACCTCTTCCCCTATGACTACCCGGCCGAGGAGATCAAGGCCCGCCTGGACGCCAACGGCCTGGAGCAGGTGCTGTTCAACCTGCCCGCCGGCGACTGGGCCAAGGGTGAGCGCGGCATCGCCTGCCACCCCGATCGCGTCGAGGAGTTCCGCGCCGGCGTCGACAAGGCCATCGCCTACGCCAAGGTCCTGGGCAACAAGCAGGTCAACTGCCTGGCCGGCATCCGCCCGCAGGGCCACAGCTGCGAGGTGATCGAGAACACCTTCCTCAACAACCTCGAATACGCCGCCGAGCGCCTCGAAGCCGCCGGCATCACGCTGGTGATGGAGATGATCAACACCCTCGACATCCCCGGCTTCTACCTGCAGACCACCCGCCAGGCGCTGGATGTCCGCGAGAAGGTGGGCAGCCCCAACCTGTTCCTGCAGTACGACATCTACCACATGCAAATCATGGAGGGAGACCTGGCCCGTACCCTCGAACGCAACCTCCCCGCCATCCACCACGTGCAGTTGGCCGACAACCCCGGCCGCCACGAACCGGGCACCGGCGAGATCAACTACCGCTTCCTCTTCCAGCACCTCGACCGCATCGGCTACCAGGGCTGGATCGGCTGCGAGTACAAGCCCGCCACTACTACCGCCGCCGGCCTGGGCTGGCTGAAAACCCACAACGCCATCTAATAACGAGGTATTCCACATGGCCAAGATCGGATTCATCGGCACCGGCATCATGGGCCTGCCCATGGCGCAGAACCTGCAGAAAGCCGGCCACCAACTGTTCCTCTCCAACCACCATGACAAGGCCCCTGCCGCCCTCGTCGAGGCCGGCGCCATCGCCCTGGCCAACCCGCGCGAAGTGGCCCAGGAAGCCGAGTTCATCATCGTCATGGTGCCGGACACCCCGCAGGTCGAAGACGTGCTGTTCCGCAAGGACGGCATCGCCGAAGGCGTGGGCCCGAACAAGGTGGTGATCGACATGAGCTCCATCTCCCCCACCGCCACCAAGGCCTTCGCCGAGAAGATCGAGGCCACCGGCGCCACCTACCTCGACGCCCCCGTCTCCGGCGGTGAAGTCGGCGCCAAGGCCACGACCCTGAGCATCATGGTCGGCGGCTGCCCGAATGCCTTCGAACGCGCCCTGCCGCTGTTCCAGGCCATGGGCAAGAACATCACCCGCGTCGGCGGCAGCGGTGACGGCCAGACCGCCAAGGTGGCCAACCAGATCATCGTCGCGCTGAACATCCAGGCCGTTGCCGAAGCCCTCCTGTTCGCCGCCCGCAACGGTGCCGACCCGGCCAAGGTGCGTGAGGCGCTGATGGGCGGCTTCGCCGGCTCGAAGATCCTCGAAGTGCACGGCGAACGCATGATCAAGGGCACCTTCGACCCGGGCTTCCGCATCAACCTGCACCAGAAGGACCTCAACCTGGCCCTCTCCGGCGCCCGCGAACTGGGCCTCAACCTGCCCAACACCGCCAACGCCCAGCAGGTGTTCAGCACCTGCGCCGCCCTGGGCGGCAGCGGCTGGGACCACTCCGCGCTGATCAAGGGCCTGGAGCACATGGCCAACTTCTCCATCCGCAAGGAGTAAGGCGTTTGCCGCCGGGTGCATGAGCCGGTCCACGGATCGGTTTATCCTCGGCGGACCCCAATCGACTGCCCTGGCCCGAGGTGACACGGCGCCGGAGGCCAGGGTGGTCGATCCCAGCCCCGAGCGGCCCCGTACCCCGGCCGCTGGGGACTGGGATCGGCCCGCCCGACGCCCCAGGCCGACGGTAGCCCCCGAACCACTGCCCTGCCCTGGAGCCCCCTCATGCCGCTCAATCCCGAAGCCCTGCTGCGCGACCTGTTCGCCACCGCCATCGCCGCCGCCCATCCCCGCCAGGTCCTCGCCGACCACCTGCCCACCGACCGCTCCGGCCGCGTCATCGTCATCGGTGCCGGCAAGGCCGCCGCCGCCATGGCCGAGGTGATCGAGCGCGAATGGCAGGGCGAGATCGCTGGCCTGGTGGTCACTCGCTACGGTCACGGTGCGGACTGCCGACGCATCGAAGTGGTCGAAGCCGCCCACCCGGTGCCGGATGCCGCCGGCCTGGAAACCGCCCGGCGCGTACTGGACCTGGTCAGCGGCCTCAGCGAAGCGGACCGGGTGATCTTCCTGCTCTCCGGCGGCGGCTCCTCCCTGCTGGCCCTGCCGGCCGAAGGGCTCACCCTCCAGGACAAGCAGCAGGTCAACAAGGCCCTGCTCCGGTCCGGCGCCTCCATCTCCGAGATGAACTGCGTGCGCAAGCACCTCTCGGCCATCAAGGGCGGCCGCCTGGCCAAGGCCTGCTGGCCGGCCACCGTCTACACCTACGCCATCTCCGACGTGCCCGGTGACGAAGCCACGGTGATCGCCTCCGGCCCCACCGTGGCCGACCCGACCACCTCCGCCGACGCCCTGGCCATCCTCGCCCGCTACCAGATCGAGGTGCCCGCCCACGTCCGCGCCTGGCTGCAGGACCCGCGCTCGGAGACGGTCAAGCCCGGTGACCCGTGCCTGTCCCGCAGCCACTTCCAGCTCATTGCCACGCCCCAGCAATCCCTCGACGCCGCCGCCGACAAGGTCCGCGCCGCCGGCCTGACGCCGCTGATCCTCGGCGACCTGGAGGGCGAATCCCGCGAGGTGGCCAAGGTCCACGCCGGCATCGCCCGGCAGATCGCCCGCCACGGCCAGCCGATCAAGCCGCCGTGCGTGATCCTCTCCGGCGGCGAGACCACCGTCACCGTGCGCGGCAACGGCCGTGGCGGGCGCAACGCCGAGTTCCTCCTCAGCCTGGCCCACGACCTCAAGGGCCACCCGGGCATCTACGCCCTGGCCGGCGACACCGACGGCATCGACGGTTCCGAGGACAATGCCGGCGCCCTGATGACCCCAGAGAGCCACGCCCGCGCCCAGACGCTCGGCCTGTCCTCCCGCGACGCCCTGGACGACAACGACGGCTACGGCTATTTCGCCGCCCTCGACGGGCTGATCGTGACCGGCCCGACCCGAACCAACGTCAACGACTTCCGCGCCATCCTGATCCTTGAGAGCCCTGCACATGACGCCTGACAAGAAAGTGAAGATCCTCGCCACCCTCGGGCCGGCGATCAAAGGCATCGACGACATCCGCGACCTGGTAAAGGCCGGCGTCAACCTGTTCCGCCTTAACTTCAGCCACGGCGAGCACGCCGACCACGCCCAGCGCTACCAGTGGGTGCGCGAGGTGGAGCGCGAGCTGGGCCACCCCATCGGCATCCTCATGGACCTGCAGGGGCCCAAGCTGCGGGTCGGCCGCTTCGCCGAAGGCAAGGTCCAACTGGAGCGCAACCAGGCCTTCCGCCTCGACCTCGATGCCAGCCCCGGCGACAACCAGCGGGTCAACCTGCCCCACCCGGAGATCATCCAGGCCCTGGAGCCGGGCATGAGCCTGCTGCTGGACGACGGCCGCCTGCGCCTGCAGGTGACCGCCAAGCATGCCGATGCAGTGGAAACCCGTGTAATCGCCGGCGGCGAGCTGTCCGACCGCAAGGGCGTGAACGTACCCGAGGCGGTGCTGCAGCTCTCCCCCCTGACCGCCAAGGACCGCCGTGACCTGGACTTCGGCCTGGAGCTGGGCGTGGACTGGGTGGCGCTGTCGTTCGTCCAGCGCCCCGAGGACATCGTCGAAGCCCGCGAGCTGATCCAGGGCCGCGCCGCGCTGATGGCCAAGATCGAGAAGCCCTCCGCCGTGCAGCATCTGGAGGCCATCGCCCGCCTGTGCGACGCCATCATGGTGGCCCGTGGCGACCTGGGGGTCGAAGTGCCGGCCGAGAACGTGCCGCGCATCCAGAAGGACATCATCCGCACCTGCCGCCAGCTCGGCCGGCCGGTGGTGGTGGCGACCCAGATGCTCGAGTCCATGCGCTTCTCCCCGGCGCCGACCCGTGCCGAAGTCACCGACGTCGCCCACGCCGTGGCCGAAGGCGCCGACACCGTGATGCTGTCGGCCGAGACCGCCTCCGGCGACTACCCGCTGGAAACGGTGCAGATGATGAGCAAGAT
This sequence comes from Pseudomonas sp. ENNP23, assembly GCF_001728945.1. Classification (NCBI taxonomy): domain Bacteria; kingdom Pseudomonadati; phylum Pseudomonadota; class Gammaproteobacteria; order Pseudomonadales; family Pseudomonadaceae; genus Pseudomonas; species Pseudomonas sp. ENNP23. The sequence continues at coordinate 122,898 of NZ_LYSP01000009.1, read as the reverse complement.
CATCCGCCAGGTGGAGAACGGCCCGGACTTCCAGAGCCAGCTCGACGTGGCCCGCCCCCAGGCCGAAGCCACGGCCTCCGACGCCATCAGCTGCGCCATCCGCCGCATCAGCAGCATCCTGCCGGTGGCCGTGCTGGTGAACTACACCGAGTCCGGCGCCTCCAGCCTGCGCGCCTCCCGCGAGCGGCCCAAGGCGCCGATCCTCAGCCTGACGCCGAACCTGGCCACGGCGCGGCGCCTGACCCTGGCCTGGGGCGTCTACTCGGTGGTCAACGCCCGCCTGCACCGCGTCGAGGAGATCACCGGCACCGCCCTGGAGATCGCCCGTGGCCAGAACATGGCCCGCACGGGAGACACCCTGGTGATCACCGCCGGCGTCCCCCTCGGCACGCCCGGCTCCACCAACCTGCTGCGTATCGAACAACTGTCCTGAGGTGAAGCGGGCCGGCACGTATCGGCCCACCGCCTCCCAGCCCCGGCGCGGCCCGCCCATGCAGCGAGCCGCGCCTGACGTGCCCACGAGCCGTCCCACGCGTTCTTTCGACTGCCACCATGCGAAGCCCACATCCAACCGTTCGGGGCTGGTTCATCGGCCCCCTCAACGGGGTGAGCCAGGTATTCCTGCAACGTCATCCGGGCTGCGGCGCCCTGCTGCTGCTCGCCATCTTCCTCGGAGCGCCCAGCCTGCTGCCCTACGCCGTGCTGGGTACCTGGAGTGCCTGGTTCATCGCCCGCTGCCTGGGCGCAGCCCCTGACGACCTCGACGCCGGCCTCTACGGCTACAACGGCTGCCTGCTGGGCCTGCTGCTCGGGTTGCGCCTGGAGGGAGAGGCGCTGTTGCCGCTGTTCGTCATCGCCGCAGCCGGGCTGTCCAGCCTGGTGATGCGCCCTCTGCTGCGTGCCTCGCGCCGCCATGAGGGCCTGCCGGTGTACACCAGCCCCTTCGTGGCGCTGGGCTGGATCAGCCTTTGGCTGGCCGGCCTGCTGCCGCCGCCCCTGCCGGACGATACACCCTGGCCCCAGATGACCCTGGCGGACGGTGGACTCGCCCTGTTGCGCAGCTTCGGCCAGGTGATTTTCCTCGACAGCCCCGCTGCCGGGGCCTGCGTCCTCGCTGCCCTGGCCCTCGCCAACTGGCGCGTGGCGGCCTGGGCCCTGCTGGGCGCCGGCTCGGCGCTGCTGCTGGGCATGGCCCTGGCGCTGCCGCACACGGCCGTGATGAGCGGGCTGTTCGGCCTCAACGGCGTGCTCATCGCCATCGCCCTCGGCCAGGGTGTGCGCAGCCTGCCCCGGGTGCTGCTGGGGGTGGGGCTGGGCCTGCTGCTGCAACCCGGCTTCGCCGCCCTGGGGCTGCCGGCCATGACCGCACCCTTCATCCTCGCCTGCTGGCTGGTGCTGGCCGGCGGGCGCCTGCTGCGGGACAGCGCCCGGCGCACTGCCGGCAACGCCCATGCGCTGCGTCGCGCCCGCCGCCTTTGAAAGACCATTTCCAGAGAGGCTCAGAACATTGCACGACGGCCGCCGGCCGGGCATCGTGAGCCTCCCTGCCACCGCAACCGGGCCCACCATGAGCCGACTCGACCCGACCCGCTGGAACCAACTCTGGCAGCAGCTGGGTGCCACAGCCCCCGCCGATAGCTTCGAGCACCTGCTGGCGGCCTATTCCGCACCGGACCGCGCCTACCACAGCGATGCCCACATCGCGGCCTGCCTGGCGCACTTCGACACCTGGCAGCACCTGGCCGAGCACCCGCACCTCGTCGAACTGGCGCTCTGGACCCACGACCTGGTCTATGACACCCGACGCCAGGACAACGAAGCCGCCAGCGCCGAGCAGGCAGTGGCCTGGCTGGAGGCCGCCGGACTCGGGCACCACGGCGAGGCCGTTCGCGCGCTCATTCTCGCCACCTGCCACCAGGCACCGCCGCAAGGCGCCGACGCCGGGCTGGTGGTCGACCTCGACCTGTCCATCCTCGCGGCTCCGCCGCCGGTGTACGACGCCTACGAAACCGCCATCCGCCAGGAGTACCACTGGGTGCCGGAGCCGCTGTTCCGGGCCGGGCGCAGCAAGCTCCTGAAGCAGCTCCTGGCGCACCCGGCGCTCTATCACAACGCCCCGCTGGCCGAACGCTGGGAGCAGCCGGCCCGGCAGAACCTACAGCGGGCCCTGCTTAACCTCGAAAAAGAATAAGCAAATTACTTTTCAGTCTTTTAAAGCATATGCAGTCAGCCGCTATAGTCCCGCTCCTCACTCCTCCAAGAAGGAACGCACAGTGAAACGACTGTTCTCCGCCTCGCTCCTCGCCGCAGGTCTCGCCCTGGCCGGTGCCGCCCATGCCGCACCGCCGCTGCTCAACGTCTCCTATGACGTGATGCGCGACTTCTACAAGGACTACAACGCGGCCTTCCAGAAGCACTGGAAAGCGGAAAAGGGCGAGAACGTCACCCTGCAGATGTCCCACGGCGGCTCCAGCAAGCAGGCCCGCGCCGTGATCGATGGCCTGCCGGCCGACGTCATCACCATGAACCAGGCCACCGACATCGACGCCCTCGCCGACAACGGCGGCCTGGTGCCGAAGAACTGGGCCGAGCGCCTGCCGAACAACAGCGCGCCGTTCACCTCCGCCACCGTGTTCATCGTGCGCAAGGGCAACCCCAAGGGCCTGAAGGACTGGCCGGACCTGGTCAAAGACGGCGTCGAGGTGGTGGTGCCCAACCCCAAGACCTCCGGCAACGGCCGCTACACCTACCTCTCCGCCTGGGGCTACGTGCTGAAGAACGGGGGTGATGAAGAGAAGGCCAAGGCCTTCGTCGGCCAGCTGTTCAAGCATGTGCCGGTGCTGGACACCGGTGGCCGTGCCGCCACCACCACCTTCATGCAGAACCAGATCGGCGACGTGCTGGTGACCTTCGAGAACGAAGCCGAGATGATCGCCCGTGAATTCGGCCGCGGTGGCTTCGAGGTGGTCTACCCCAGCGTCTCCGCCGAGGCCGAGCCGCCGGTGGCCGTAGTCGACAAGGTGGTGGACAAGAAAGGCACCCGCGAAACCGCCGAGGCCTACCTGAAGTACCTGTGGAGCGACGAGGGCCAGACCATCGCCGCCAACAACTACCTGCGCCCGCGCAACCCGGAGATCCTCGCCAAGTTCTCCGACCGCTTCCCGAAGGTGGACTTCTTCTCCGTGGAGAAAACCTTCGGCAACTGGCGTGACGTGCAGAAGACCCACTTCCAGGACGGCGGCGTGTTCGACCAGGTCTATACCGCCCAGTGACCCCGACAGGGCCCGGCAAGCACCGGGCCCTGTCATTTCAGCCGCGCCAACCCTGGGCGCGCAGCGCCTCCAGCAACACATCCCCTTCCAGCGCCGGTACCCGGCGCCCATCCGCCGTGACCATCGCCCGCCCGGCCAGCAACGCATTGACGATGGCCTCCTCCACCGCCTCCGCCGCCGCCGAGAACAGCGGGGAGATGTGGTCGTTGTTGACCATTGCCAGCGGTGTGCTGAACGGCAAATCCTTGCGCGCGTAGTCCGCCGGCGGCAGGTTGCGGTTGCCGGTGGCGAAGGCCAGAAAGATGTCACCGCTGGAGTCCTCGGTGCCGCCGCCGGTCCGGGCGATGCCGATGGAGGCGCGCTGGGCCAGGCGCTGGCACTGGTGCGGCAGCAGCGGCGCGTCGGTGGCGATGATCACCACGATCGAGCCCATGCCGGGGGTGTCGCGCTCGGCGAAGGGCGACTCGATCTCGGTCAGCACACGCCCCACCGGGTAGCCGTCCACCCGCAGCTCGCGGCGCACGCCATGGTTGGCCTGCACCAGCGCCCCCACCGCCCAGCCGCCCTGCTCCGCCGACAACTGCCGGGAGGCGGTACCGATCCCGCCCTTGAACTCGTGGCAGATCATCCCGGTGCCACCGCCCACGGCCCCCTCCTCCACGGCGCCGCTGCGGGCTTCAGCCAGGGCCTGGCGCACCTGCTCGGGGCCGACGTGCTGGCCCCAGATGTCGTTGAGCAGACCGTCGTAGGTCTCCATCACCACCGGCATGCACCAGTACACCGCCTGCCCGGCCTGCTCCCGCTCGGCCGCCACCAGGGCATCGCGCACCACGCCGACGCTATGGGTGTTGGTGATGGCCAGCGGCGTGGTCAGCAGGCCCGCCTCGCGGATCCACTCCAGGCCGGTGGCGTCACCGTTGCCATTGAGCACATGGCAGCCGGCGAAGCAGGGTTGCTGGCGGGCCGAACCCTCGCGGGGCTGCACCAGGGTCACCCCGGTGCGCACCGGCTTGCCATCGCGCACCTCCTCCAGTGTGCTGTGGCCGACCCGGACCCCGGGCACATCGGTGATGGCGTTGAGCGGGCCGGGCGTGCCCAGGCCGATGCGGATTCCCAATTGACGCGCGCGCATGGCGACTCCTTGTGGTTCAAAGCTTCTGGAAGGCCGGGCTGAACTTGCCATAGGTGCAGTAGAAGATCACCGAGACGGCCAGCAGCCCGAGGATGATGAGCAGGTCCCGGCTGGAGGCCGCCAGGCCCAGGTTGACCAGCAGCGCCGCAGCACCTCCGGCGGCCAACAGGGCCGGCAGCGGCCAGAACGGCATGCGGTAGCTGTGTTCAAGGTCACGCCGCAGCACCCGGCTGAACAGGCCGCACAGCCCCACCACCAGGTAGACCAGGACGATCAGCAGCACCGTGAACGAAGTCAGTTCGGCCAGGTTGGAGCTGAAGCTGAGCAGCGCCGAAGGCACTGCGAGGAACAGCGTGGCCAGCCAGGGCGACTCCCAGCGCGGGTGGATGCGGGTGAAGGTGCGGTTCAGGGGCGGCATCCACAGTTCGTCGCGGCCGCTGCTGAAGATGACCCGGCCGATCTGGATGACGATGGCGACGATGGCGTTGAACACCGAGAGGAAGATGCCGGCGCTGACCCAGCGCGACAGCGTCTCGTTGCCCAGGCTGGCGAGCAGGTAGCCGATGGGATCAGGGCTGGCGATCAGGGTCTCCAGCGAGGGCGCACCGATGATCAATGCCGTGAGCGGCACCAGCTCGATCACCACCACCAGCACCAGGGACCACAGCACGGCCTTGTGTACCCCTCGGCCGCCGCACCTCATGTCTTCGGCCATCAGCACTGCGCTGCCGTAGCCGTTGTAGGAGAACAGCGCCGTGCCCACCGCACCCAGCACCAGTGCCAGGGGCGCCGCCTGGAGCACGCCGCCATCAAGGATCTGCGGGTGCAGCAGCACGCTGGCCGGCTGGCTGGGGTTGCCGAAACCCAGGCCGACGATCACCAGCAGGGCGGCCACCTCCAGCAACAGGCAGAGGCCGGTGACCCAGGCGTTGACCTTGATGTTGAGAATGCCCAGCGCGTAGCTGGCGATGACGATGGCCAGCGCCACCGTCTGGCTGTCGAACGCCGTGCCCAACGCGCGATTGAGGTAGGTGGCGGCCCCGGTGGCCAGCACCGGCGGGATGAACAGCAGCATGGCCAGCACCGTGAGGAAGGTGGCGTAGCCGGCCAGCCCACCAAAGATGCGTTTGGCATAAACGTACTCGCCGCCGGCTGAACGGTGGGCGCGGCCCAGTTCGGCGTAGCAGCAGGCGAACATCAGGGCCAGCACGCCGGCCAGGGCGAAGGCCATGAAGGCGCCGCTGCCAGCCTGCTGAATGGCGAAGGGGGCGATCACGAAGATGGAACTGGCGGGGGTGACCCCGGAGACGGTGATGGCGACAACATCGGCGGTGCCGAGACGGGGTTTGAGACGGCCGCCCGCAGGCGTGGAAGCGCTCATATCCTGATCCTCTGGTTGTTATTGGGATTGAGGCAGACATCAAGCAGTACGCAGTGGCGCTTCTTGCAGCGCCGTTGGTGGGCCGATTCTGGGCGGGGCCCGGCCGTGCGCCAATCACCCTATTGGCGTAACCCCCCTTGAGGCCGGGGCAGCGGATCGGACAAGCTGGCCTCCCCTCTTTCGATCTGGAGCACCGCATGGACAGCCTGTTCAGGGAGGTCGGCCTGCATACCGGCCTGGGCCGCACGGTCGAACACCTCGGCGGCGAGCGGTTCTGGAAGCAGCTGATCCTGCTGCTGCACCAGTGGCTTCCGTTCGACAATGCGCTGGCGGCCTATTACCCCGCCCAGGGCGCACCGCAGCCCCTGGAGGAGTACGACGCCGAGCCGGAAGGCACGCCCACTGCCATGCCGGCCTACCTCAGCGGCCCCTACCTGCTCGACCCCTTCTACCAGGCGTGCCGGGAAGGGCTGCCCAGCGGCTTCTACCGCCTGGAGGAAGTGGCGCCGGACCACTTCCGGCAGAGCGAGTACTACCTCAGCTACTTCCACGACAACGTACTGGACGACGAAGTGCAGTTCATCGCGCAGCTCCCCGGCGAGGGCAGCCTGTCCCTGTCGCTGGGTATGCAAAAGCGGTTCGATGCGGCGGAATGCGGCCTCGCGGCCCTGGTGGCACCCTGGGTGCTGGCGCTGATGCAGCAGCACTGGCGCCAGCGCCTGCAGGCTCGTGGCCCGGCCAGCCAGGACCAGGTGGCCTCGCAGGTACGCGATGCCCTCAGCCAGTTCGGCGCGGGGGTGTTGTCGGAGCGGGAACTGGAGATCGCCCGGCTGATCCTGCGGGGCTATTCGAGCAAGGCGATGGCGGAGCGGCTGGCCATCTCGCCGGACACGGTGAAGGTCCACCGCCGGCACCTCTACGCCAAGCTGGACATCTCCTCCCAGCCGGAGCTGTTCTCGCTGTTCATCCAGGCCCTGGGGCACGACCCGGAGAACCCCTAGGCCCCGTGCGGACGAGGCCTCAGTTGAAAGCCTCTGACCATTGGGCGAACTGCATGCACAGGCCGAAACCCATCACGTCCTTGGTGTCGGCCATGCAGTCCATGGTGATACGCCCCTTGCCACCCTTCACATAGTCGGCAACGCAGGCGCGTTCGTTGCGCTTGAGCACTTTGTAGGCAGAGTCGAACTTGTACATGGCCTCGTCGAGCTGGGCCTGGGTGATGCGCTTCTGCCGCACCCGCTCGCGCCCCAGTTGCTGGGCCTCACGAATCAGCGAAGGCATACGGGCGATGGCAGTGGAGCACTGTATGACGCCCTTCTGATGCAACTGGCCAGGGTTGAGCTCCTCGCTGTCCAGTTCCAGCCCCTTGATGGAGTGCGAAGAGGACGTCAGCTCGCTGTCGTCAAGGCTCTGCATGGTGTTCACCTGCAGCTTCTCTTCCTGGACGTTACGACTCTCTGGCGGGGGCGTATCGGTGAAATGGACATGGCCCTGCTCATCGCGCCATTGGTAGACCTCAGCGCTGGAAGAGAGGGAGAGAACGAGGGCCAGGAAGGCCAGGCAGGTGCGAGCGTACATCCATGTGCTCCATGGCGACATCAAAACGCCAGCAAATTACCTAAGCGCCCTGATGCTGTCCATGACCCCGAAGACCGTCATTTGTGATGCAGATCACGGATGTCGACGACCCAACCCGGCGGGCACGCCGGACGCATCGGTAGGCTGCCAGGGGCCGTCGGCACCGTTGGACCAGCTCCAGCCGCCATCCCAGCGGTAATAGGTGCGTTCGCGGTAGTAGAGCTCGCCCCGCCCTTCCAGCACATACACCCCGAGGGTGTTGTCCCAGTAGCAGGCCGCGCCGGGTGGCGGGGCATAGCGGGGGTGGGTCTTCATGCGGGTCACCCGCGGGGTTGGCGCAGGGGCCGGGGTGACGCGCGGCGGTGTTGCCGCGGGCCCCTGGGCAGGCGGCTGGCCTGCCGGGGCGGGAGGCCGGAGGGTACAGCCGGCCAGGGTGACGAGCAGGCAGGCCAGGGACAGTCGAAGGGTCGCGTGCATGGCCGCCGGCTCCGATGGGGTTGTCAGGGCTGATCCGGGCTGTCGATGGTCAACTGCTGCGGATCCTCGGTAGCACTAGACAACGCCGGGCCGCGTCCGATCCATTCACCGCTCTTGGCATTGCCTTCGCGGGATACACGGGCGACCAGTTGCACCTGCGGGAAGTTGGAGATCTTCAGCTGCGGCATCATCGCGTCGGCGTCGCTGAGCACCACCTCGGCCGGCAGGTCCTTCACCGTCAGGCGCTTGACGGCCAGCGGCATGGGCGGACCTTCGGCGGCGCGGGCGAAGATGAACACCGTGTCGCCCGGCTGCACCTTGTCCTTCAGTGCGGCGGCCAAGTCGACGCGGACCTTCAGCTGCGGCATGGACTTGGTGAGCGTCTCGCGCTCGGGCAGGGTTTCGCCGTTCTCGGCCAGCCGCTCGCGGGCCCGGTCGATCCCGCCTTGCAGGGCGGCGCGGGACGGGTCGTCCTGAGGCAACACGGCGATCAGGCGTTCCCAGTAGCCGATGGCGTCCTTGAAGCGGCCTTCCTCGAAACCGGCAATGCCCAGCAGGCCGAGGCTGGTGACCTCGTTGGGGTCCGCCTTGAGGGCGTCTTCGGTCAGCGCCTGGACTTCAGGGGTGAAGCGCTTCTGGCTGGCGAAGTACAGCGCCTGGGCCCACTGGCCGAGCAGCTCGGGCTGACGGCCGGCGATCTGCACCGCGCGCTCGTAGGCCTTGGCGGCATCGACCGGGCGCTCCTGGGCCATATAGGTACGGCCGAGGAAGTACCAGCCTTCGGCGGAATCCGGCTGGGCCTGCACGGCCTTTTCCAGGCGCGCGGTCATTTCCTCGATGGTGCGCGGCTGCTCGCGCATTTCGCGGGCCAGCTGGACCTTGTCGCTGGAACCCCAGTGGGCATACAGGCCAAGGCCGAGGGCCGGCACCAGCAGTGCGGCGAACAGCGGCAGCGCACGCCCCAGGCGGGCGCTGCGGTCGGCGGCGGCGCCCTCGGTATCGGCCAGAAGTTCGCGGGCCGCTTCGGCGCGACCGGCCTCCAGCTGGGCCTCGGTAAGGGTGCCGGCCTCGTGCTGGGCCTGCAGTTCGGCCAGGCGCTCCTGGTACAGGGCGACGTTGAGGGCGGTTCGGTCTTCCTCGGCCTGGGCCTTGCGGCCGCGCAGCACGGGAATCAGCAGGAATGCCAGGGCGACCAGCAGCAGCAGGCCGGCGGCGAGCCAGAAATCGATCATCAGCGGTTCTTGTCCTGAGTCTCTTGATTGAGCAGCGCATCCAGACGGGCGCGCTCATCGCTGGAAAGCAGTGCATCACCCGGCGCGTTCTCGACGCGGCGACGGCGCAGCACGATCACCCCGAGCACCAGCAGGCCACCGGCCAGCAGGCCCGCCGGGCCGTACCAGAGCAGCAGCGTGCGGCCGTTCACCGGGGGCTTGTAGCGCACGAAGTCGCCGTAGCGGGCCACCAGGAAGTCGACGATCTCGTCATTGCTCTTGCCCGCTTCGAGCATGCGGTAGATCTCGCGGCGCAGGTCGGTGGCGATGGGGGCGTTGGAGTCGGCGATGTTCTGGTTCTGGCACTTGGGGCAGCGCAGTTCTTCGGTGAGCACGCGGAAGCGCTCGCGCTCGGCCTCGTCACGGAACTCGTAGGTGTCGATGGCCGCGCGGGCGACGCCGGTGAGGGCAAGGCCAAGGGCCAGGGTGGCGAGCAGGCGCTTCATTGGCCGGCCTCGTCGACCAGGGACTGGTACAGCGGCGCCAGTTGCTCACGCCAGACGACCTCGTCGATCACGCCGACGAACTTGTGGCGGATGACGCCGTCCTTGTCGATCAGGAAGGTCTCGGGGGCGCCGTAGACGCCCAGGTCCAGACCGAGGCTGCCCTGCTCGTCACGGATATCCAGCCGGTAGGGGTTGTGGAACTCCTTCAGCCATTTGAGGGCGGCGGCGTTGTCGTCCTTGTAGTTGACGCCGTAGATGGTCACGCCCATCTGCGACAGCTTGTTCAGCACCGGGTGCTCGACCCGGCAGGAGATGCACCAGGTGCCCCAGACATTGACCAGCGCGGGCTTGCCCTTGAGGTCGGCCTCGCTGAGGGTACGCGAGCCATCCACGGCCGGCAGGCTGAACGCGGGGAAGGGTTTGCCGATCAGCGCCGAGGGAAGCTCGGCGGGGTCGAGGAACAACCCGCGGTAGAGAAACACGGCCACGCCGAGGAAGATCGCCAGCGGCAGCAACAGGATCAGGCGTTTCATGCTTGAGCTCCAGCCAGGCCCAGGGCGTCACGCACCCGGGTCTTCACCTTGACCCGGTAGCGCGGGTCGAATGCCGCCAGAACGCCGCCCAGGCCCATCAGCAAGCCGCCGAGCCAGATCCAGCGGACGAACGGCTTGACGTGCACGCGCACGGCCCAGGCGCCATCCCCCAGGGGCTCGCCGAGGGCGACGTAGAGGTCGCGGGTGAAGCCGGCGTCGATGCCGGCCTCGGTCATCATCGACTGCTGCACGGTGTACAGGCGCTTTTCCGGGTGCAGCACGGCGATCTGGCGGTCACCGTCGATGACGCGGACAGTGCCTTTGTCAGAGGTGAAGTTGGGGCCTTCGTGGTGGGCAGCGCCCTCGAACACGAAGCGATAGCCCCCCAGCTCGACGGATTCGCCCGGGGCCAGGCGCAGGTCGCGCTCGGCGCTGTACTGGCTGGAAAGCACGACGCCGAGGGCACACACGGCGATGCCGGCATGGGCTAGCTGCATGCCCCAGTAGCTGCGGGTCAGGCTGCGGGCACCCTTGAACAGACCCTTGTGACGAGTCTTGTCGAGCAGGTCGCGGACGCCGGCCAGCAGCACCCAGGCGGACAGGCAGCCAACCGCCAGCACCGCCCAGTGGAAGTCACCCAGGACGAACGCTGCGAGCACGCCCAGCACCAGGCTGCCGATCAGCACCGGGCCGAGCATACCCATCAGCCATTTCACCGGGGTGTCCTTCCAGCGCACCAGCACACCCACGGCAATCACCACCATCAACAGGGCCATGAGCGGCAGGAACAGGGCGTTGAAGTACGGCGGGCCGACGGAGAGCTTGGCGCCGGACAGCGCGTCGAGCACCAGCGGGTAGAGGGTGCCGAGCAGGATCATGGCGGCAGCCACAATCAGCACCAGGTTATTGACCAGCAGCAGCGTCTCGCGGGACCAGAGGGCAAAGCCCACCTGGCTCTTGACCACCGGTGCGCGGATGGCGAACAGGGTCAGCGAACTGCCCACCACGGCCAGCAGGAAACCAAGGATGAACACGCCCCGCTCCGGGTCGGCGGCAAAGGCGTGCACCGAAGTGAGCACACCGGAACGGACCAGGAAGGTGCCCAGCAGGCTGAGGGAGAAGGCGGCGATGGCCAGCAGCACGGTCCAGCTCTTGAACACGCCGCGTTTCTCGGTGACGGCCAGGGAGTGGATCAACGCGGTGCCCACCAGCCAGGGCATGAAGGAGGCGTTCTCCACCGGGTCCCAGAACCACCAGCCACCCCAGCCGAGTTCGTAGTAGGCCCACCAGGAGCCAAGCACGATACCGACGGTGAGGAAGGCCCAGGCGATGATGGTCCACGGCCGCGACCAGCGCGCCCAGGCGGCATCCAGGCGGCCGCCGAGCAGCGCGGCAATGGCGAAGGCGAAGGCCACCGAGAAGCCGACGTAGCCCATGTAGAGCATCGGCGGATGGACGATCAGCCCGAAGTCCTGCAGCAGCGGGTTGAGGTCGTTGCCGTCGGCGGGCATGTTCGGCAGCAGGCGCTTGAAGGGGTTGGAGGTGATGATCAGGAACGACAGGAAGCCGATGCTGATCATGCCCATCACGCCCAGGACGCGGGCCAGCATCACTTCCGGCAGTTGCCGGGAGAACACCGAGACGGCGAAGGTCCAGCCGCCGAGAATCAGCGCCCAGAGCAGCAGCGAGCCCTCGTGGGCGCCCCACACAGCGCTGAATTTGTAGTACCAGGGCAGTGCGCTGTTGGAGTTGCTGGCGACGTAGGCGACCGAGAAATCGTCGCTCATGAAAGCCCAGGTGAGGCAGCCGAAGGAGAACGCCAGGAAGGCGAACTGCCCCCAGGCAGCCGGTTGCGCCAGGCTCATCCACTGCCGGTCGCCGCGCCAGGCGCCAATCATCGGCAGGGTGGCCTGCACGGCAGCCATGCACAGGGCGAGGATCAGGGCCAGGTGGCCGAGTTCGGGAATCATCGATCAGCCCTCTTTCTTCTCAGGCAGGTTGCCGCTTTCCTTGAGGGCTTTGGTGACCTCCGGCGGCATGTACTTCTCGTCGTGCTTGGCCAGCACCTCGTCAGCCACCAGCACGCCCTGCCCGTCCAGCTTGCCCAGGGCGACGATGCCCTGCCCTTCGCGGAACAGGTCGGGGAGGATGCCGTGATAGCGGATGGTGACGCTCTTGGCGAAGTCGGTGACCACGAACTCCACGTCGAGGGAGTCGCCGGTGCGCTTGACGGAGCCTTCGGCCACCATGCCGCCGGCGCGGATGCGGGTGTCCTGGGGGGCTTCGCCGTTGGCGATCTGGGTGGGGGTGTAGAACAGGTTGATGTTCTGCTGCAACGCCGACAACGCCAGCGCCACGGCGATCCCCACCCCGGCGAGGATGGCCAGGATGATGAACAGGCGCTTCTTGCGGATCGGATTCACTTGCCTTCCTCCCGGCGCAGACGGCGCGCCTCTTCTTTCAGGTAGCGACGCCGGGCTGCGACCGGCAGCGCGACATTGAGCGCCAGGACCAGCAGGCTGATGCCGTAGGCGCTCCAGACGTACAGGCCGTGGTGGCCCATGGCGAGGAACTCGCCGAACGATGCAAAACTCACGATGCCTTCTCCACCAGGGCCTTCACCTCGTTGCGCACCCAGGAGGCGCGAGCCTCGCGACGCAGGACTTCGAGGCGCATGCGCATCAGCACCACGGCGCCGAAGAAGCAGTAGAAGCCCAGCACCATCAGCAGCAGCGGCACCCACATCTCGGCGGGCATGGCCGGCTTCTCGGTGACGGTGAAGGTGGCCGGCTGGTGCAGGGTGTTCCACCACTCCACGGAGTACTTGATGATCGGGATGTTGATCACCCCGACGATGGCCAGCACCGCGCAGGCCTTGGCGGCGCTGTCACGATTGCTGATGGCCTGGCCCAGCGCAATCACACCGAAGTACAGGAACAGGAGGATGAGCATCGACGTCAGTCGGGCATCCCACACCCACCAGGCGCCCCAGGTGGGTTTGCCCCAGATGGCGCCGGTGAGCAGGGCGATGAAGGTCATCCAGGCGCCCACCGGCGCGGCGGCCTGCAGGGCAACGTCGGCCAGCTTCATCTTCCAGACCAGCCCGACCACGCCGCACACGGCGAGCATGACGTAGCAGGACTGGGCCAGGAAGGCGGCCGGTACATGGATGTAGATGATCCGGAAGCTATTGCCCTGCTGGTAGTCCGGCGGCGCGAAGGCCAGGCCCCAGATGGTGCCGACGGTAAGCAGCAAGCCGGCGCCGATGGCGAACCAGGGGAGCCAGCGACCGCTGATCTCGTAGAACCATTTCGGCGAACCCAGCTTGTGGAACCAGGTCCAGTTCATCGGGCCCACCTGCTGGGCACGGCGGCCTGTGCGGACATCGGCAGTTCTCTCATCAAGGCAACTCTTGTTCGTTATTCGCCGACGCTGATGGTCAGGCCAGCGGCTATGGCAAAGGGAGTCAGGGTCACCGCCAGGGCGGTGAGGCAGCCCAGCCACAACAGGTGGCCGACAGCCGGCAATCCTTGCAGGGCCGCTTGCAGGGCCCCGCTGCCGAGAATCAGCACGGGGATGTAAAGCGGCAATATCAGCAGCGCGAGAAGCAGGCCACCACGCTTGAGACCAACGGTCAGCGCGGCGCCCACCGCCCCCAGCAGGCTCAACACCGGCGTGCCCAGCAGCAGGGAGCCGAGCAGCACCGGCAGGCAGCGGGCGGGCAGGCCCAGCATCAGCGCCAGCAGCGGCGCCAGCAGGACCAGCGCCAATCCGGAGAAGAGCCAGTGTGCCAGCACCTTGGCCAGGACCAGAAGCGGCAGGGGGTGCGGCGAAACGACCCACTGTTCCAGCGAGCCGTCCTCGAAATCACTGCGGAAAAGCCCGTCCAGCGAGAGCAGGACGGCCAGCAGGGCCGCTACCCAGACCAGCCCCGGTGAAAGGGTTTGCAACAATTGGCTCTCGGGACCGACCGCCAGGGGGAACAGGGCAATCACGATGGCGAAGAACACCAGGGGGTTGGCCAGCTCGGCAGGGCGACGGAACAGCAGGCGCGCTTCGCGGGCCATGACCAGGGTGAAGACCGATCTCATGCCGCACGTCGTCCCAGATCCAGTTCACGGTAGCCCGCCGGCAGTTGGGTAGGGCTGTGGTGGGTGGTGAACACCACCAGGCCGCCACGCTCGCAGTGCCCGGCCAGGTGTGCCTCGAGTTGGGCGACGCCCTGCTTGTCGAGGGCGGTATAGGGTTCGTCAAGAATCCACAGCGGCGGCGGATCGAGGTAGAGCCGTGCCAGGGCGACGCGGCGCTGCTGACCGGCAGAGAGGGTGTGACTGGGAACGTCCTCGAACCCACGCAACCCGACGGCGGCCAGCGCCTCCCAGATCGCCTCGCGCTCGGCGCTCTGGTGCAGGGCGCAGAGCCAGGTCAGGTTCTCTTCCGGGGTGAGCAGGCCCTTGATGCCGGCGGCATGGCCGATCCACAGCAGCTCGCGGGCCAGTTCGGCACGTTGCTGACCAAGGGCGACGCCCTTCAGCAGGATCTCACCGGAGGTGGGTTGCATCAGGCCGCAGAGCAGGCGCAGCAGGCTGGTCTTGCCGCTGCCGTTGGGTCCGCTGATCTGCAGCATTTCCCCGGGTTCGAGCGCCAGGTCCAGCCCTTCGAAGAGCATCCGCCAATCACGCTCGCAGGCGAGATGGAGGGTCTGGAGGTAGGGACTGGTCACGTCAGCGGATACCCTGCGGGGAACTCAAGTGATGGGGTCGCCGGCCGCTATACTGGAAACGCGCTCCACCGCCAGCCCGGACGGGGCGGCATTATACATGTCATCCCCAGCCCCGAAGGGGGCTTTTTCAACAGGTTGTAACCCTTTGATGACCGAGATCAGCACTTCGCGCCCCGTCGCTTCTGCGCCCACCACCAATCGTGCGGCGCAGACCGTGGCGGATGCCGCGCTGAAGCTGCTGCAGCCTGCAAACGGCCTGCTGGCGGCCGGCGACAGCGCCGAGGCCGAGGTGGTCAGCGTCAAGGAAACCGCGCAGAACAGTTTCCAGGTGATGCTGCGCTTGAGCCTGGGCAGCGGCCAGCAGGCAACACTGGAGGCCACCAGCACGCGCCCCCTGAGCCAGGGTTCACTGGTGAACGTCACGGCCCTTTCGGACAGCCGTCTGATGGTGGCCGTGCAGCCGCCCGGCGCCCTGCCGCTGAACAGCCTGGACCTGGAGCAGGTGCCGGTCGGGACGCTGATCCAGGGCAAGGTGGTCGCCAGTGAGCAGCTCGCCGAGGCGAAGGCGACCGTCTATCGCACCCTGATCAACCTGATCAACACGCCGCTGGCAGGCCGCCAAATGGCTGTCGACAGCCCGCAACCGCTGCCGATCGGCAGCCTGCTCAGTGCCCAGGTCCAGGGCGACCAGTCTCTGCGCTTCATTCCACTGAGCAATCGCCTGGACCAGTTGGTCCTCAGCCAGCAGTTGAACAGCCAGGTGTCGCGCCAGGGCTCTCTGGAGGGTTTGTTCGGCGCCCTCGCCGAACTCGATCCGAACCTTCCGCCGAACCTGCGCAATGCCGTGGAGCGACTGCTGGGCTCGCTGCCAGACCCTGCTCAACTGAGCGACGCCAAGCAGCTCGCAAAGGCCATGGAGAACAGCGGTGCACTGCTGGAGGCGCGCCTGCTGGCCGGTCATGGCGTCGCAACCGGTCAGGACCTGAAGGGCAATCTGCTGCGCCTGATCGCCCAGTTGTTGCCCGATCTACCCAACGCACCTGCGGCGCTACCCACCGCAGGCGCCAGCAACGCCATGGCACAGGCCCTGCCGGCCTTCATCCGCAGCGCACTCGGCTCCCTCGGTCAGGCCAGCTCGCGCCTGCAGGCACTGAGTTTCCCCCTCCCCTCCCGCCTGGCTCAGGCCGCAGAGGAGGAAGGCGACCTGGAAACCCTGCTGAAGCTGGCGGCAGCAGCGGTCTCGCGCCTGCAGACCCACCAGCTCTCCAGCCTGGCGCAATCGCAGATGACCCCGGATGGAAACCTGCTTACCACCTGGCAATTGGAGCTGCCGATGCGCAACCAGCAGGAAATCGTCCCGCTGCAGATCAAGATCCAGCAGGAGGAGCGCCAGGCCCAGCAGCGCCGCAAGGACGAGCAGAAGGAAAACCTCTGGCGTATCGAACTGGCGTTCGACATCGCCCCTCTGGGCCCGCTGCAGGTCCAGGCGCAGTTGCTGCGCGGCGCTATCTCCAGCCAGCTATGGGCAGAGCGAGCCGCCACGGCGCGGTTCATCGACAGTGAACTGGGCAATCTGCGGGAGCGGCTGGTAGCCGCGGGCCTGGAAGTGGGTGAACTGGCCTGCCAGCAAGGCACTCCACCACAAGGCCCACGCACAACCTTGCAGCAACGCTGGGTGGATGAGACGGCATGAAACAGACCGAACGCCGCCAGGCGATTGCCCTGTCCTATGACGGGGTCAGCGCACCGAACCTGACCGCCAAGGGTGACGACGAGCTGGCCGAGGCGATCCTCGCCATCGCCCGCGAGTACGAGGTGCCGATCTACGAGAACGCGGAGCTGGTCCGCCTGCTGGCGCGGATGGAACTGGGCGAGGCCATCCCCGAGGCGCTGTATCGCACGCTGGCCGAGATCATCGCCTTTGCGTGGTACCTGAAGGGCAAGTGCCCAGCGGGCTTCGCCCCCGACGCTACTCGGGACGTGACGCCCGACCTGCCATTACTGGAAGGCCCTAGGGGTTGAGCGCCAGCACCTCACCCTCCATTCCTTTGCCCTGGGGGAAATCCAGCAACTGCCAGGCGAAATAGCCGTCACGGAAGTAGAAGACCTGGCGATACCCCCATCTCACCGCCAACTGCGCCGCCAGCGCACTGCGCGGGCAGACGTCGCTGTCGCAGTAGATCACCAGCGGCACATGCCGCGGCCACTGGGGCATGGCCAGGCCGGCGAATCGGTCGGTCAGGTCCAGGTGCACAGCGCCGTGCACATGCCCCCAGCTCCACTCCCGGTCCGGCCGGACATCGATGAACAAGGCGCCGTAGTCGAACAAGCGTTTGGCCTGCAGCACATTGACGGTCGTGGCCCCGGCTACGTGCAAGGGCGCCTCTTCAGCCTGAGCCAACGGCAACAGGAACAAGAGCAACAGGGGAGCCAGGCGCATGGGCAACTCCGCTCGGTGGGCCTGATTAGAGCCTAGTCCGGGACGGAATGCCGACTTGGAGTGATTGGTTAGATGGCAGGCGGGGCTTAGAACCGGGCGCGCGTCAGCTCTGGGCCTGCTTGCGTGCCAACTGGAGCTTGCTGACCAGCTCCGCCTCGGCCTTGCTGAGCCCACAGGAATGGGTGAGGTCGTCGACGCTCGCCCCCATGCCTGCCAGACGCGCGGCCTGGGTGAACGAGATACTGCTGGGGTCGCGCTGCTCGATCTGGCTGACCTTGTCGGGCAACGGCGCCACCACCCGGCGCAGCTCGTGCAACTCCTCCCCCATGCGGATACTGCCGCTGAGGTAGGCGTCGAGACGACGAGCCAGTTCCTTCAGCCGCTGGTCTCGAGCCGCCTCGCGCTTGGCCTGTTCCTCGGCGAGCTCCAGCTGCTGCCGGCGCAATCGCACGCAGGCGAAGGCGAGCGCCGCACAGGCGACCGCCAGGACCAGCAGCGCGATCTCGATCAGCACGTCAGATGCTCTCCAGCTCCGACCACTCTTCTTCGCTCATCATCTTGTCCAGCTCGACCAGGATCAGCAGCTCGCCGTTCTTGTTGCAGACGCCCTGGATGAACTTGGCCGACTCTTCGTTGCCCACGTTGGGCGCGGTCTCGACCTCGGACTGACGCAGGTAGACCACTTCGGCGACGCTGTCGACGAGAATGCCCACTACCTGCTTGTCCGCCTCGATGATGACGATGCGGGTGTTGTCGGTGACCGGCGCGGAATCCAGGCCGAAGCGCTGGCGGGTATCGATCACCGTCACCACGTTGCCACGCAGGTTGATGATGCCCAGAACGTAGCTGGGAGCCCCCGGCACCGGCGCGATCTCGGTGTAGCGCAGGACTTCCTGCACCTGCATCACGTTGATGCCGTAGGTTTCATTGTCCAGGCGGAAAGTCACCCACTGCAGGATGGGATCTTCGGAACCTTGCCCTGACGATTTCTTCATGTTCCCTAGCCTCTTCTTGTACCGCGCGGGGCGGCGAATGCGGGTTGACCGCCTTGTTGCGAATCCGGCGCCCCGGCGTGCAGGGCCTGCCTTTTCATTGTTCAGTTAAGCGACATGTTCTTGACAGCGCCACTGGCAATCAATTCGGCCAGCGCGGCGACGTCCAGCAGCGCACACATGTGCTCGATCACCGTGCCGGCCAACCAGGGACGCTGACTGCGCTGGCTGCGCCACTTGATCTCGTTCGGGTCCAGGCGGATGGAACGGCTCACCTGGTGCACGGCAAGGCCCCATTCGTAGCCCTGGACGGAAATAACGTACTGCAGCCCCTCGCGGAAATCATCGCGGTAACGGTCCGGCATTACCCATCGTGCCGTATCCAGCACCTTCAGGTTGCCTGCCTGGCACGGCAGGATACCGAGGAACCATTCTGGCTGGCCAAACAGGGGCGTCAGCTCCTGGCCGGTAAGCGGGTAGATGGAGCCCAGGCAAACCAGGGGTACAGCCAGGGTCAGCCCGGCAACGTCGAACAGCAGGCATTCAAAGGGCTCTTCGGCCCATTGAGGGCGCCCCTCAAAGCTGGGTGGCGAGGGTTCACGGGGCTCGTGGCTTGCGACCTGCAACTGGGCAACCGGCTCCACCAGTGCGGGCTCCAGCTCTGGCTCCGGGATCGCCGGCACCAGCACGGGCTCAGCGATCACCGGCGCAAGCTGTCGCACCCGGTGCTCCTCCAACTGGACCGCCACAGGGGCAGCGCGCACCACGCGCGGAGCCGCCTCCTGCGCCGCGACCAGCACCGGGCGCGCCTGGTTCAGCCGTGCATCGCGCACCTGCTCCTCGAGCACGGCCGCCTCGAACTCCTCCAGGCTCACGCTGTCGGCAAGTTCGATGGCCGCTTCCTGCAGGAGTGAGTCCAGGTAGGACTGCAACGCCAGTTGCGGTCGGGTGGTGGTGGCGAGGGTACGGCTCATGGGTGGGACCTGCGACGTTGGGCTCGACAGTCTATCGGCACTGGGCGTGCCGGACTTGAGGGCACCTGTAGCTCAGCATAGACGCTCATCTCAGGCGACCTGTGCGGCGAGCTGCTGACTCAGCAGGTGCTTGAGCAGCGCACGATAGGCAATCACGCCCCGGCTGTTGCCGTCGTACTGCGACGGGGTCACACCGGCACGACTGGCATCCCGCAGGCGGGTGTCCACGGGGATATAGGCCGGCCAGAGGTGCTCTGGGTAGGTATTGCGCAGCACACGCAGAGTATTCAGGGACGCCTGGGTGCGACGGTCGAACAGGGTCGGCACGATGGTGTAAGGCAGCGCCTGCTTGCGCGAGCGGTTGACCATGTTGAGGGTGCTGACCATGCGCTCCAGGCCCTTAACCGCCAGGAACTCGGTCTGCACAGGGATGACCAGTTGCTGGCTGGCGGCCAGCGCGTTGACCATCAACACGCCCAGCAGCGGTGGACTGTCGATGATCGCGTGGTCGAAGTCCTGCCACAGCTGCGCCAGGCTCTTGGCGATCACCAGCCCGAGCCCATTCTGCCCGGGCGACTGGCGCTCCAGGGTGGCCAGGGCGGTGCTGGAAGGCAGCAGCGACATGCGCTCGTGGCTGGTCTGCAGCAGCAGTTGCCGGGGAAGCCCTTCCGGCACGCCCCCCTGGTGAAGGAACAGGTCGAAGGAGCTGTGCTCCAGGGTATCGGGGTCGTGGCCGAAATAGCTGGTCATGGAACCGTGGGGATCGAGGTCCACGACCACGACGCGCTTGCCGGCGTCGGCCAGCAAGCCTGCCAGTGCGATGGAGGTGGTGGTCTTGCCGACACCACCCTTCTGATTGGCTACCGCCCAAACTCTCATGCTCTTCGTCCTCCCGGCGAAACCACAGCCTTGCCGAGGATCATTGTCCACCCGCTGGCGCGGGCGACGGGGAATTGACGGCCCCCGCTGCGGAGGGCCCCGGTGCAGGCGCTGGTGCAGTTTGCGTGCCAGCACGCCGCAATGCGTCGTCCGCCTTGGCTTTGCCCGCCCCTACCCCACTCACCGCTCGCCGCACGTCGAGGTTTCGCGAAACAACCAATACCACACGGCGGTTGCGTGCGCGCCCTTCCGCCGTCGAGTTGTCCGCCACCGGCTGGAATTCGCCGTACCCCACCGCGGCGAGGCGCGCCGGATTGACCCCATCCATGGAGAGCATCCTCACGATGCTGGATGCACGGGAGGCGGAAAGCTCCCAGTTGGAAGGATAGGCGGCGGTGCTGATGGGCAGGTTATCGGTGAAGCCTTCGACGTGCACGGGGTTTTCGTAGGGGGCGAGGATCTTCGCCACCTTCTCGATGATGGTGAACGCCTCGTTGGTGGGAATGGCATCGCCACTGGGGAACAGCAGGCTGGAATTCAGCTCGATCTCCACCCAGAGCTCGTTGCCGCGAACCGTCATCTGTTCGTTGGAAATCAGGTCGCCAAACGCTGCCTGCATGCTTTCGGTGATGCTTTGCAGGGGGTCGGCCTGGGCATCGCCAGGCCCGCCCTGCTCTGCAGACGTCTGCTCTGCCTCGGTGGTACGAGGCCGCTCTTCACCGATCGGGATCGGCTTGATGGAGCGTTCCGGCTGATTGAATACGCCGGTCAGGGTATCCGAGAGAATCTTGTACTTGCCCTCGTTGATCGAGGAGATCGAGTACATGACCACGAAGAACGCGAACAGCAGCGTAATGAAATCAGCGTATGAAACGAGCCAACGCTCGTGGTTCTCATGCTCTTCGTGCTGACGCCTGCGAGCCATGCCATACCTCCATCAATCCACGAAGCCTTGCAGCTTCAATTCGATGGAGCGGGGGTTCTCACCCTCGCCGATGGAGAGGATACCCTCCAGCAGCATTTCCCGATAACGCGACTGGCGCATGGCGATGGCCTTCAGCTTGCTGCTCACTGGCAACAGGAGCAGGTTGGCGAAACTCACACCGTAGATGGTGGCAACAAAGGCAACCGCAATGCCGCCCCCTAACTGACTGGGATCGGCCAGGTTGCCCATGACGTGGATCAGCCCCATCACCGCACCGATGATGCCGATGGTGGGGGCATAGCCACCCATGCTCTCGAACACCTTGGCAGCCTGCAGATCGCGGGCTTCCTGGGTGTAGAGATCCACTTCGAGAATGCTGCGGATGGACTCCGGCTCAGCGCCGTCGACCAAAAGCTGCAAACCCTTGCGGGCATAGGGGTCTGGCTCAGCGTCGGCAATGGGCTCCAGGCCCAGAAGCCCTTCCTTGCGTGCAGCCATGCTCCAACCCACCACACTGCTGATGCCACCGTTAAGGTCGATTCTGGGCGGGAAGATGATCCAGCGGAGGATCGCCATAGCCCGCTTGAGCACATTCATGGGCGTCTGGAGCAAAGCGGCACCCACAGTACCACCGATGACGATCAGGGCAGCCGGGCCATTCAGAAGGGCACCGGCATGCCCTCCTTCGAGGTAATTGCCTCCAACGATGGCGACCAGTGCAAGGATGATCCCTACGATGCTCAACGCATCCATTTACCGCACTACTCCCATCACAGGCACGCTTCGGCGATGTGCCTGCCAATGTCATCGAGACCGTAGACCGCGTCCGCCAAGTTGGCCTTCACGATCGCCATCGGCATACCGTAGATCACGCAACTGGCCTCATCCTGCGCCCACACCTGGCTACCGCTCTGCTTGAGCAGGCGTGCGCCTTCGCGCCCATCGGCGCCCATGCCGGTCAGCACCACGGCCAAAACCTTGTCGTTGAAGGCCTTGGCAGCAGAGCCGAAGGTGATGTCCACGCAGGGCTTGTAGTTGAGGCGCTCATCGCCGGGGAGAATACGCACGGTGCCGCGCGGGTCCACCATCATCTGCTTGCCGCCCGGTGCCAGCAAAGCAAGACCAGGGCGAAGCTGGTCACCGTCCTCGGCTTCCTTGACGGAAATTCGGCAGAGCTTGTCCAGGCGCTCGGCGAATGCCTTGGTGAACGCCGCCGGCATATGCTGGATCAGCACCAACGGCGCCGGAAAATTGGCGGGCAACTGGGTCAACACACGCTGCAGCGCGACGGGACCACCCGTCGAAGTACCAATGGCCACCAGACGATAGGACTTGCGCTTGGGCGCAGGCCCGCTGCTGGAGCTCGCGCTGGAAGAGGAAGTCGGCGCTGGGGCGGGCGCAGCCGCTGAACGAGACAGGCTCGACGGCCCGGAACTGCTGGGAGTCGGCGCGGCAGGCGGCGGGGTGTAGCTGCTATAGCGGCGGTTGCTCCGCGCGATGCTGTGCACCTTCTCGCAGAGCAGTTGCTTGACCTTCTCCGGATTCCGGGAGATGTCCTCGAAGTTCTTCGGCAGGAAGTCGACCGCGCCGGCATCCAGCGCATCGAGGGTTACCCGGGCGCCTTCGTGAGTCAGGGAGGAGAACATCAGGACCGGAGTCGGGCAGCGCTGCATGATGTGTCGCACGGCGGTGATGCCGTCCATCATGGGCATTTCGTAATCCATGGTGATGACGTCGGGCTTGAGCGCCAACGCCTGGTCGATGGCCTCCCGACCGTTCGTGGCGGTCCCTACTACCTGAATGTTGGTGTCGGCGGACAGAATCTCCGAAACGCGACGACGGAAGAAGCCGGAGTCATCAACCACCAGAACCTTGACTGCCATAAACACTCCTAACAGGCGGCCCCCAACGGGCCGCCTAAACGATCAACCGCGGCGCGCGTAGCGCTTGAGCATGCTCGGTACGTCGAGGATGAGGGCGATTCGCCCATCGCCGGTAATGGTGGCACCGGACATGCCGGGCGTCCCCTGCAACATCTTGCCAAGCGGCTTGATCACCACCTCTTCCTGGCCGACCAGTTGGTCCACCACGAAGCCGATGCGCTGGGTCCCCACGGAGAGGATCACCACATGTCCTTCGCCCTGCTCCTCGTATGAAGCACCACGAACCAGCCAGCGCTTGAGGTAGAACAGCGGCAGGGCCTTGTCGCGGACGATCACCACTTCCTGGCCATCCACGACATTGGTGCGGGACAGGTCGAGGTGGAAGATCTCGTTGACGTTGACCAGCGGGAAGGCGAAGGCCTGATTGCCCAGCATCACCATCAGCGTAGGCATGATTGCCAGGGTCAGTGGCACCTTGATGACGATCTTGGAGCCTTGCCCTTTCTGCGAGAACACGTTAACCGTGCCGTTGAGCTGGGAAATCTTGGTCTTCACCACGTCCATGCCGACACCACGGCCGGATACGTCGGAAATCTCGGTCTTGGTCGAGAAGCCCGGAGCGAAGATCAGGTTGTAGCACTCCAGTTCGGTCAGGCGGTCGGCAGCATCCTTGTCCAGCAGGCCCTTCTCGACGGCTTTGGCACGAAGGATGTTCGCGTCCATGCCCTTGCCGTCGTCGGTGATCATCAGGAGGATGTGGTCACCTTCCTGCTCGGCGGACAACACGACACGACCGGTACGCGCCTTGCCGGCGGCCTCGCGCTCCTCGGGCGTTTCGATGCCATGGTCCACGGCGTTGCGCACCAAGTGGACCAACGGGTCGGCGAGCGCCTCGACGAGGTTCTTGTCGAGGTCGGTTTCTTCACCCACCAGTTCGAGGTTGATCTCTTTCTTCAGGTTGCGAGCCAGATCACGAACAAGACGCGGGAAACGCCCGAAGACCTTCTTGATGGGCTGCATGCGGGTCTTCATGACCGCTGTTTGCAGGTCAGCGGTCACCACGTCGAGGTTCGACACGGCCTTGGCCATGGTCTCGTCACCACTGTTGGCACCGAGGCGCACCAGGCGGTTACGCACCAGTACCAGCTCGCCCACCATGTTCATGATCTCGTCGAGGCGAGCGGTGTCCACCCGTACGGTGGTCTCGGCCTCGCTGGCTGCGGCAGGCGCAGCCTTGTCCCCGGTAGCCGCCGGCGCAACAGGACGGGCAGCTGCAACGGCGGGTTTGGCAGGTTCGGGCTTGGCTGCGGGCTTGGCCGGCTCGGGTGCTTTCGCAGTCGCTGCGGCCGCAGGCTTGGCAGCTGCAGCAGCGGGCTTGGCAGGCGCTGCAGGCTTGTTGGCCGGAGCAGGCGAAGCGGCTGGCGCTTCTGCAACGAACTTGCCCTTGCCATGAAGCTGATCCAGCAAAGCCTCAAACTCGTCATCGGTGATGTTGTCACCACCCGGTGCGGCCGGTGCCGATGCCTCAGGCTCAGGCACTGCGACAGCCGGTGCTACGGCCTCCACAGCAGGCGCGACAAACTTGCCCTTGCCATGAAGCTGGTCCAGCAGGGCCTCGAATTCGTCATCGGTGATGTCGTCCCCCCCTGTCGGAGCAGGGGGTGGGGCAACCGGCTCGGGAGCCTTGGACGCACTGGCAGTCGGTTCAGCATCCCCGACGAACTTGCCCTTGCCGTGGAGCTGATCCAGAAGAGCCTCGAACTCGTCATCGGTGATGTCATCCGACGAGGCGACTCCGCCATTGGCAGCAGCTTCGGCAGCCGAACCGGCAGGCTCGTCCAGTGCCGTCAACAGTTGCTCGAACTCGCTATCGGTAATATCACCCGATGCCTGAACGACAGGTGCTTCCGCCTCTGGCTCGGGTTCGGGTTCGAAGGCCTCGGCAACCGGCTCAGGCTCGGGCGCTTCAGCTCCTGCGGGCTCGGCCAGACGAGACAATGCCGCCAGCAGTTCAGGCGTGGCGGGCGTCGGCTCGGAGCGCTCGCGCACCTGGCTGAACATCTCGTTAACGGTATCCAGCGCCTGGAGCACCACATCCATCAGCTCGGCATCGACTCGACGCGCACCCTTGCGGAGGATGTCGAACACGTTTTCGGCGATGTGGCAGCATTCCACGAGGGCGTTTAGCTGGAGGAAACCAGCTCCGCCCTTGACCGTGTGGAAACCCCGGAAAATGGCATTGAGCAGATCCATATCGTCCGGGCGGCTCTCCAGCTCAACGAGCTGTTCGGACAATTGCTCCAGTATTTCGCCGGCCTCTACCAGGAAGTCCTGGAGGATTTCTTCATCGGCGTCGAAGCTCATTAGGCGGCTCCCCTAGAAACCAAGGCTGGATAACAGATCATCGACGTCGACCTGGTCGGCCACGACGTCATCACGCTTATCGGCATTGATCTGCGGACCTTCACCCCTAGATGGATCTTTTAGTTTTTCTTTCTCGACAGCCATTGCTTCGCGGTCATGCTGGATGCCTGCGAAACGGTCCACGTCACTGGCCATCAGCACCAGTTTCACCAGATTGTGCTCAACTTCGGTCACCAACTGCGTGACACGCTTGATCACTTGCCCAGTCAGGTCCTGATAGTCCTGTGCCAGCAGGATGTCGTTCATATGGGAGGATAGCTGCTCGGTATCGCGCTGGCTGCGCGCCAGGAACGATTCGATGCGCTTGGCAAGCTCCCGGAACGCATCCGCTCCGATCTCACGCCGCATGAAACGACCCCACTCCTCGGAAAGACTCTGAGCTTCATCGCCCAGGCCGTTGAGCAGCGGTGCACTCTCCTCCACCAGATCCATGGTGCGGTTGGCCGCCTTCTCCGTCATGTGCACGACGTAGGAGAGGCGATCCGTCGCATCCGCGATCTGGGACATTTCCTTGGCGTGCGGCAGGTGCGGATCGATCTGGAAGTTGACGATCGCGTTGTGCAGCTCGCGGGTGAGCTTGCCGACTTCCTGGTACAAGCCGCGATCGCGGACCTTGTTCAGTTCGTGGATCAGTTGCACCGCATCGCCGAAGTTGCCCCGTTCAAGGGTTTCCACCAGCTCGCGTGCATGATTTTTCAGGGTCGACTCGAGGTCTCCCGACTGGGAATCTTTATCCATGGCGTCCTCGCGACTGGCATCAGCCGTTGACCCGCTCGAAGATCTTTTCAATCTTCTCTTTGAGCACCTGGGCCGTGAACGGCTTGACCACGTACCCGTTCACGCCGGCCTGGGCGGCTTCGATGATCTGATCGCGCTTGGCCTCGGCGGTCACCATCAGCACCGGCAGATGCTTCAGGCGCTCGTCGGCACGCACGGCACGCAGCAGGTCGATGCCGGTCATGCCGGGCATGTTCCAGTCGGTAACCAGAAAATCGAAGTTACCGCTATGCAGCATCGGCAAGGCGGTCGTGCCGTCGTCGGCCTCTGCGGTGTTGGTGAAGCCCAAATCACGCAGGAGGTTCTTGATGATGCGTCTCATCGTAGAGAAATCGTCCACGATGAGGATTTTCATGTTCTTGTCCAAATCGACCTCCGTACAGTCCTGAACGCCCCCGGGTCACGGGGGCGTCGTTAAATCGAAAAACCGGTATGCTTCAGGCACGCCACTCACCCAGCCGGGCCCGCAAACGCGCGGCGCACTGGCTGTGCAACTGACTGACTCGGGATTCACTGACTCCCAGCACTTCACCGATTTCCTTCAAATTCAGCTCTTCGTCGTAATACAGCGCCAGCACCAGGCGCTCTCGTTCCGGCAGATTGGCGATGGCATCGGCCAGCGCCGCCTGGAAGCGCTCGTCTTCCAGGTCATTCGAAGGTTCGAGATGGGTGACTCCGGTGTCTTCGTGCGCCGTGCCATGCTCCCCGCCTTCCAGAAGGTCGTCGAAGCTGAACAGCCGGCTGCCCAAAGTGTCGCTCAGGATGCCGTAGTAATCTTCGAGACTCAATCCAAGTTCGGCCGCAACCTCCTGATCTTTAGCGTCACGTCCGGTTCTTGCCTCGACTTTGCGGATGGCGTCGCTGACCATCCGGGTGTTGCGGTGGACCGAGCGCGGCGCCCAGTCACCCTTGCGGACCTCGTCCAGCATCGCACCGCGGATACGGATGCCGGCGTAGGTCTCAAAACTTGCGCCTTTGCTGGAGTCATACTTCTTCGACGCTTCCAGCAGGCCGATCATCCCTGCCTGCATGAGGTCTTCAACCTGCACGTTCGCCGGTAGGCGCGCCAGCAGGTGGTAGGCAATCCGCTTGACCAGAGGCGCGTAGCGCTCGATCAGCTGGTGCTGGGAGTCCCCAGCCTGAGCCTTGTTGTACATGCGAAGTCCACTTGCGGGTGGTGTCATACGGTCGAATCCGCGATGGGTTGCTGCACCAGTCGCTCGACGAAGAACTCAAGATGGCCGCGTGGATTCGCCGGTAACGGCCAACTGTCGACCTTCTGAGCAATCGCCTTGAAAGCAAGGGCACATTTCGAACGCGGAAACGCTTCGTAAACCGCTCGCTGCTTCTGCACCGCCTTGCGCACGGACTCGTCGTAGGGCACGGCACCGACGTACTGCAGGGCAACATCGAGGAAACGATCGGTCACCTTGGTCAGCTTAGCAAAGAGGTTGCGACCTTCCTGCGGGCTGTGGGCCATATTGGCCAGCACCCGGAAACGGCTCATGCCGAAGTCGCGATTGAGCAGCTTGATCAGCGCGTAGGCGTCGGTGATGGACGTGGGCTCGTCGCAAACGACCACGATCACTTCCTGCGCTGCACGAACGAAGCTGACAACCGCATCGCCGATGCCGGCGGCGGTATCGATCACCAGCACGTCCAGGTTGTCGCTGATCTCGCTGAAAGCCTGAATCAGGCCGGCGTGCTGCATGGGCGAGAGCTGGACCATGCTTTGCGTACCGGACGCCGCCGGCACGATGCGGACCCCCCCCGGCCCCTGCAGCAGCACGTCACGCAGATCGCACTCGCCTGCGATCACGTCCGCCAGGGTACGCTTCGGCGTCAGCCCGAGCAGCACATCGACGTTGGCCAGGCCGAGGTCGGCGTCCAGCAGCATCACGCGGCGCCCCAGGTCGGCCAGCGCCAGCGAGAGGTTCACGGACACGTTGGTCTTGCCGACACCGCCCTTGCCACCGGTTACAGCAATCACCTGTACGGGATGCAAACTACCCATTTATCACACACCTTGTTCACGTCGACTGGGCCACTTGGCGCATTCACGCCACCCGTCCCGGGCGGCTTCGGGTTTCTATCCAACCTGGCGAGTAGGCGCCTGGTACAAACCTGCGAACAGGTCGGCCATGGCTTCCTCGCTGGGGTCCTCCGGCGCCTGAAGGCTCACTGCACGGCTCACCAGTTGGTGGCTGCGCGGAAGCTGGAGGTCATCCGGAATCCGAGGCCCATCAGCGAGATAGGCTACCGGCAGATGCTGGCCGATAGCCAGTCCCAACACTTCGCCCAGGCTCGCGGCTTCATCGAGCTTGGTCAGGATGCAGCCCGAAAGGCCACACCGCTTGTAACTATGGTAGGCCGCTTTCAGCACCTGGCTTTGACTGGTTGCAGCCAAAACGAGGAAATTGCGCGCTTTCACGCTGCGACTGGCCAATGTCTCGAGCTGCATTTTAAGCGCCGGATCGTTCGCCGGCAGCCCCGCCGTATCAATCAACACCACTCGTTTGCGTTCAAGGGGGGCGAGGGCCTGGGTCAGCGACTGGCCCGGATCGACGTGAGTGACGGACACACCGAGGATGCGGCCCAGGGTCTTCAACTGTTCCTGGGCACCGATCCGGTAGCTGTCCATGCTCACGAGAGCAATCTGCTGGGCACCGTACTTAAGCACATAGCGGGCGGCCAGTTTGGCCAGGGTGGTGGTCTTGCCCATGCCGGCAGGGCCGACCAAGGCGATCACGCCGCCCTCTTCCAACGGTTCCTCGACAGGGGTGCGGATGGCGTGGGCCAGATGAGCCAGCACCATGCGCCAGGCCTGGCGCGGATCCTTGACGCTGCTGACGCGCTCCAGCAACGCGCGGGACAGTTCGACCGGCAGCCCCATCCGCTGCAGGCGGCGCCACAGGTTGGCCTGCTGCGGGCGGCGGTTCTGCATCTGGCTCCAGGCGATGGAGCCGAGCTGGACTTCGATCAGCTCGCGCAGCCCGTTGAGTTCGAAACGCATGGCATCCAGCGCGCGCTGGTCGGCCACTGGCGCAGCAGCCGGGGTGACCGGAACGGCTGCGACGGCTGCCGGTGCCACGACAGGACGAGTCGGACGCATGGCGGCCTCAAGGGCCTCGGGTGAGGGCTCGGAGCGATCCGGGACCAGTTGCCGGTTGCGCCCCGAATCCGCGCGAGCGGCGCGATTGGACAGCTCGGCATGGGCCTCGGCGATGCGTGCCTGAGTGCGGCGCAGCTCCGCTTCCAGGGCCGGGTTCGGCTTGCTGGGGGCCGGTGCAGGCATGGGGTAGTCGAGCGCAGCCGTGATCTCGACACCACCGGCCACGCGCCGGGTACCGATGATGGAAGCATCGGCGCCCAGTTCGTCCCGCACCAGTTTCATGGCCTGGCGCATATCCGCAGCGAAGAAGCGTTTGACCTGCATGGCCTGTGACCTCGGTTAGTTCTGCCCCACAGTCGCAACTATGGTGACCTGCTTGTTGTCCGGTATTTCCTGGTAGGCCAGTACGCTCATGGTGGGTACAGCCAGCCGGGCGAAGCGCGACATCATGGATCGGATCGGGCCTGCCACCAGGAGGATCGCCGGCTTGCCGAGCATCTCCTGGCGCTGCGCCGCGTCCACCAGGGAACGTTGCAGCTTCTCGGCCATGCCCGGTTCGAGGAGGATGCCATCCTCCGCGCCCTGACCGGCCTTCTGCATACTGTTCAGCAAAATCTGTTCCAACCTGGGCTCCAGGGTGATCACAGGCAGCTCCGGCTCTAGTCCCACAATGCCTTGGACGATTGCGCGAGAAAGTGCGACGCGAACCGCTGCCACCATAGCGGCGGGATCTTGACTCTTCGGCGCCACGTTCGCGATGGCTTCGGCAATGGTGCGGATGTCGCGTACCGGCACCTGTTCCTGCAGCAGGTTCTGCAGCACCTTGAGCAGCGTCGACAGGGATACCAGGCCCGGCACCAGCTCCTCAGCCAGCTTCGGCGAGCTCTTGGCCAGCAGTTGCATGAGCTGCTGGACCTCTTCGTGCCCCAGCAGCTCGTGGGCATGCTTGTGCAGGATCTGGTTGAGGTGGGTGGCCACCACCGTGCTCGCATCCACTACCGTGTAACCCAGGGATTGCGCCTGGTCGCGCTGGCTGGCATCGATCCAGACGGCCTCCAGGCCAAACGCCGGATCCTTGGCGGCAATGCCGTTGAGCGTGCCGAATACCTGGCCAGGATTGATCGCCAACTCGCGATCCGGGTAGACCTCCGCTTCCGCCACGCTCACGCCCATCAGCGTCAGCCGATAGGCGTTGGGCAGCAGGTCGAGGTTGTCGCGGATATGCACCGACGGCATGAGGAAGCCCATCTCCTGGGAGAGCTTCTTGCGCACACCCTTGATCCGCGCCAGCAACTGGCCGCCCTGGTTGCGGTCCACCAGCGGGATCAGCCGGTAGCCAACCTCCAGCCCCACCATGTCCACTGGGGTGACGTCGTCCCAACCCAGCTCCTTGGTTTCCTGAGGACGCTGGGCCGGCAGCAGCTCCTGCTGACGCTGAACCTCCTGGGCCGCCGCTTCCTGGGCCTTTTTCGACTTGTGCCAGATCCACCAGGCACCGCCGGCACAAATCGCCCCCAGACCGATGAACGAGACATGCGGCATACCCGGCACCAAGCCCATCGCAACAAGGATGGCCGCGGAAACGGCCAGCGCCTTGGGCGAGGTGAACATCTGGCGATTGACCTGCTGGCCCATGTCTTCGGAGCTGGACACGCGGGTCACCATGATCGCCGCAGCAGTAGAGAGCAGCAGCGAGGGGATCTGCGCCACCAGGCCGTCACCGATGGTCAGCAGCGAATAGATGCGCCCGGCCTCGCCGAAGGTCAGCCCATGCTGGACGATACCGATGGCCATTCCGCCGATGAGGTTGATGAACAGGATCAGCAGCCCGGCAATGGCATCGCCACGCACGAACTTGCTGGCGCCGTCCATGGAGCCGTAGAAGTCCGCCTCCTGAGACACCTCGGCACGGCGCTTCTTGGCCTCGTTCTGGTCGATCAGGCCGGCATTGAGGTCAGCGTCGATAGCCATCTGCTTGCCCGGCATCGCGTCCAGGGTGAAGCGCGCACTCACTTCGGAGATGCGCCCGGCACCCTTGGTGACCACCACGAAGTTGATGATCATCAAGATCGCGAAGATCACCGCACCAACCACGTAGTTGCCGCCGATCACCACCTCACCGAAGGCCTGGATCACCTTGCCCGCCGCGTCATGCCCCTCCTGACCATGCAGCAGCACCACACGACTGGAGGCCACGTTGAGCGCCAGGCGCAACAAGGTGGCAACCAGCAGGATGGTGGGGAAGACCGCGAAGTCCAGCGGGCGCAGCGCATAGACACTGACCAGCAGGACGACGATGGACAGCGCGATGTTGAACGTGAAGAACACGTCCAGCAGGAAGGGCGGCACCGGCAGGGTCATCATCCCCAGCATCACCAGCACCAGCAGCGGCACCCCCAGGTTGCCCCGGGAGAGGCTGGCGACGTTGCCGCGCAGGTTGCCCATCAGTTGCGTGCGATCCACATCGAGGTCCTCGAGCACTGGCGGGCAAGCCTGCCCAGCCATTCAAAATCTTGACGCGCGAAGCCGCGCACAAGCACTGGTGCAAGAACCCTTCCAACTTCGTGAAACCCTGGCAGAACAGCGCGTTATGGCGACGCGAACAGGTTCGCGACCTATTCGTCGCGCCGCAGATCGGCAGGGATGGGCGGCTCGGACAGCGGCGGCGGTCGCTTGGCCTTGCCCGCCCGGAACTGCTTGAGCTGGTAGACGTATGCCAGCACCTGGGCAACCGCCAGGTAGAGACCTGCCGGAATCTCGTGGTCCAGCTCGGTGGAATAGAACACCGCCCGCGCCAGTGCCGGCGATTCCAGGACGGTGACCTTGTGCTCCTGGGCGATCTCGCGAATCTTCAGCGCGGTGAAATCGTTGCCCTTGGCCAGCAATACCGGCGCGGTGCCCTTGGCGGGGTCGTACTTGAGCGCCACGGCGAAGTGGGTCGGGTTGGTGATGACCACGTCGGCCTGGGGCACAGCCGCCATCATGCGGCGCTCGGCCATCTCCCGCTGCATGCGGCGGATGCGCGCCTTTACCTCGGGCTTACCCTCGGAGTCCTTGTATTCGTCGCGGACCTCCTGCTTGGTCATCATCAGCTTCTGCTTGTTGTCCCAGAGCTGGAAAGGCACGTCGATCCCAGCGATGAGGATCAACCCGCAGGCCAGCCAGACCGCACTCCAGCCCACCACGTAAACGCTGTGCAGGATGGCCTGGTCCAGCGGCTCATGGGCGATTGCCAGCAGATCGTCGGCATCGGCAGAGAGCACCATGAGCGCCACTATCAGCACCAGCGCGAACTTGCCCAGGGCCTTGAGCAACTCCACCAGCGCGTGAGTGGAAAACATGCGCTTGAGACCGGACAACGGGTTCATCCGGCTGAACTTGGGCGCCATCGCCTCCAGAGAGAACAGCCAGCCCCCAAGTGCCGTCGGTGCTGCGAGGGAGATGATCAGCAGAGTCACCATCAGCGGCATCGTCGCTGAGAGCGCCATCTGCCCGGCATGCAAGAGGAACAGGCCCATGCTGCGCTCGTCCAGCAACACCTCGCGGGAGAAGTCGAAGCTGCTGCGCATCATCTTCATCATCATGTCCGCCAGCCCCCCACCGGTGGCCAGCAGCCCCCCTGCCCCACCCAGGGTAATGGCCAGGGTGTTCAGCTCCCGGGATCGAGCGATCTGCCCCTTCTCGCGTGCCTCCTGCTGGCGTTTCGCTGTGGGTTCTTCGCTCTTGTCCGCCCCGCTCTCACTCTCCGCCATGGCGCACCTCGGCAGCAGGCCCGGTTGACCGACCGGGACGGGTAGTGGGTTGAAGGAGCATCAGCGCGCCCTCACCAGCTCGCGCAGCAGTTGCAGTGCGTCGGTAGCCAGCACCTGGTACTGGGACAGGATGTCGGCCATGCCGATCCAGATGATCACCAGGCCCATGGCCACAGTGAGCGGAAAACCGATGGAGAAGATGTTCAACTGCGGCGCGGCGCGGGTCATCACGCCGAAGGCGATGTTCACCACCAGCAGCGCCGTGATCGCCGGCAATGCCAGCAGAAGGCCAGCCCCCAGCACCCAGCCCAACCGCGTGGCCAGCTCCCAGAAGTGTGCGGTCATCAGCCCCCCACCCACCGGCAGGGTCACGAAGCTCTCGGCCAGCACCTCGAAGACCACCAGATGGCCGTTCATGGCCAGGAACAGCAGCGTCACCAGCATGGTGAAGAACTGGCCGATGACCGGCACCGACACCCCGTTGGTGGGGTCGACCATGGAAGCAAAGCCCAGACCCATCTGTACCGCCAGGATCTGGCCGGCCACCACGAAGGCGTGGAAGAACAACTGCAGGGCAAAGCCCATCACAGCCCCGATCAGTACCTGCTCCAGCACCAACAGGAAGGCCCGCAGGCTTATGGCATCCAACTCGGGCATCGGCGGCAGGTTGGGTGCCAGCACCACGGTGATGGCGAGGGCGAGGTAGAGCCGCACGCGATTCGGCACCAACTGGGTCCCGAACAGCGGCATGGTCATCAACAAGGAAGCGATGCGGAACAGCGGCAGCACCAGGCTGGCGACCCAGCCACCGATCTGCGAGGAGGTAAGCTCCAGCATCTCAGCCGATCAGCATGGGGATGTTGTGGTAGAGCGTGGTGATGTACTCCATCAGCTCACGGGTCAGCCAAGGGCCGGCCACCATCAACGTCAACAGCATCACCAGCAGGCGCGGCAGGAAGCTCAGAGTCTGTTCGTTGATCTGGGTCGCGGCCTGGAACATCGCCACGATCAGGCCCACCACCAGGCTCGGCACCACCAGGATTCCGACGATGACGCAGGTCAGCCACAGCGCCTCGCGGAACAGGTCGACGGCAATCTCGGGTGTCATCGCTAGACGCCTCCGAAGCTTCCGGCCAGGGTGCCGATGATCAGCGCCCAGCCATCCACCAGCACGAACAGCATGATCTTGAACGGCAACGAGATGATCAGCGGCGAGAGCATCATCATGCCCATCGCCATCAACACGCTCGCCACCACCAGGTCGATGATCAGGAACGGAATGAAGATCATGAAGCCGATCTGGAACGCGGTCTTCAGCTCGGACGTGACGAAAGCCGGCACCAGAATGGTCAACGGCGTGGCGTCGGCGCTGGGGATGTCGGTGCGCTTGGACAGCCGCACGAACAGCTCCAGGTCACTGGAGCGGGTTTGCGCCAGCATGAAGTTCTTCACCGGTACTTCGGCCCGCTTGATCGCCTCTTGGGCCGGCAGTTGCCCATTCAGGTAAGGCTGCAAGGCATCGCGGTTCACCTGATCGAACACCGGCGCCATGATGAACATCGTCAGGAACAGCGCCATCCCCGTGAGGATCTGGTTCGACGGGGTCTGCTGCAGACCCAGCGCCTGGCGAAGGATGGAGAAGACGATGATGATCCGGGTGAAGCTGGTCATCAGCATGACGAACGCCGGAATGAAACTCAGCGCCGTCATGATCAGCAGGATCTGCAGGCTGACCGAGTACTCCTGCTGACCCTGGGCGTCGGTGGTCAGGGTGATGGCAGAGACCGACAACGGGTCGTCGGCGCCCAGCGCAAAGGGGGCTGCCACCGCCAGCAGCAGGGCGAGGAGGATGCGCCAGAAGGCCATCAGTGCTTGTCCTTGTCCTTGCCCAACAACTCCATCAAGCGCTGGGCGAATTCGGGCTGGGCAGGTTGCGAGTCAGGCAGATGCACCGGCTCCTTGAGCACATGGAGCGGGGTGATACGGCCCGGCGTGAGCCCGAGCAGAACCTGCTCGTTGCCTACCTGGACCAGCACCAGCCGATCCCGCGGGCTGAGGGCCTGGCTGGCGATCAGGCGGATCGCCCGGTCACTGCCGCGCGGCCCCATCTGCTGCACCCGGCGCAACAACCAGGCGAGCAGGAAGATCACGCCCACTACCAGCAGCAAGCCCAGAGTGAGCTGGCCGAGCTGAGCGGCCACACCGCTGCCGCCGGCCACCGCAGACGCGACCGTGGCACTGGCCGCAGCAGGCACCTGGACGACCGCTGCCGGCTCGGCGGCCAAAGCGACCGTCGGCGCGAAGATGAGAGCGAGCAGTAGGCGGCCCATGGTCAGCGCAGTTTCTTGATGCGTTCGCTGGGGCTGATCACGTCGGTCAGGCGGATGCCGAACTTCTCGTTCACCACCACCACCTCGCCGTGAGCGATCAGGGTGCCGTTGACCAGCACGTCCAGCGGCTCACCGGCCAGACGGTCCAGCTCGATCACCGAGCCCTGGTTCAACTGCAACAGGTTGCGGATGGTGATGTCGGTATTGCCCACTTCCATGGAGATGGATACGGGAATATCGAGGATCACATCCAGGTTCGGGCCATCCAGGCTCACCGGCGCGTTGGAACGCGGCACGCTGCCGAACTCCTCCATGGGCGCACGGGGGTTGGCAGCAGGGGCCTCCGGGGCGGCGCCCTGGTTCATCAGTGCGTCGATATCGTCCTGGCCGGGGCTTTCGCCGGCCTCCTCCAGCGCGGCCGCCCACTCGTCGGCAAGCGCCTGTTCCTCGGGCGTGGTGTTTTCTTCTTCGTCTGCCATCTCGACCTCTTGGGCTTACGTAATGAGAGCGACCGTCCGTCAGCGGGGACGGTCGATAGGATCCAGTATCTGCAGCGACAGGTTGCCCTTGTGGGCCCCCAGCTTGGCCTTGAAGGCCGGCACGCCGTTGGCGCGCATGATCATGTACTCGGGCATGTCCACCGGGATCACGTCCCCCGGCTGCATGTGCAGGATGTCCCGCAGGCGCAACTGACGGCGCACCACGGTGGCGGCCACCGGCACGCTGACATCGAGGATGTCTTCGCGCAGGGCCTTGATCCAGCGCTCGTCCTGGTCGTCGACGTCGGACTGGAAGCCGGCATCGAGCATCTCGCGGATCGGCTCGATCATCGAATAGGGCATGGTGATGTGCAGGTCACCGCCGCCGCCGTCCAGCTCGATGTGGAAGGTGGACACCACCACCACTTCGCTGGGACTGACGATATTGGCGAGTGCCGGGTTCACCTCGGAGTTGATGTACTCGAAGTGCACGTCCATCACCGCATGCCAGGCCTCCTTCAAGTCGACGAAGGCCTGGTCGATGACCATGCGCACGACCCGCAGTTCAGTCGGGGTGAATTCGCGGCCTTCGATCTTGGCGTGGCGGCCATCGCCGCCGAAGAAGTTGTCCACCAGCTTGAACACCAGCTTGGCGTCGAGGATGAACAGCCCGGTGCCACGCAACGGCTTCATCTTCACCAGGTTGAGGCTGGTGGGGACGTACAAGGAGTGAACGTACTCGCCGAACTTCATCACCTGCACGCCACCCACGGCAACGTCGGCGGAGCGGCGCAGCAGGTTGAACATGCTGATACGGGTGTAACGGGCGAAGCGCTCGTTGATCATTTCGAGGGTGGGCATGCGCCCGCGAACGATTCGGTCCTGGCTGGTCAGGTCATAGCTTTTGACACTGCCAGGCTCGGCGTCGCTCTCGGTCTCTACGAGGCCATCGTCGACGCCGTGCAACAGGGCATCGATCTCGTCCTGGGAAAGGAGGTCTTGTACAGCCATGGTTGAACCCGCCTACTGCAATACGAAATTGGTGAACAGGACCTGCTCGATCACGACCTTCCCGGTTTCCTGCTTGGCAAGTTCCTGGACGGTCGCGGTGGCCTGCTGGCGCAGCATTTCCTTGCCCACGGCAGTCACCAGGCTGTCGAAGTTCTGGCCGGAAAAGAGCATGACGAGCTTGTTGCGCAGCACCGGCATGTGAACTTTCAGGGCGTCCATCTCACCCTTGTCGCGGGCCATCAGCGCCAAGCTGACCTGCATGTAACGCTGCCGGCCGTTCTGGTTGAAGTTGACCACGAAGGCGGGGGCCAGCGGCTCGTAGATGGCCATTTTCTTGACCGGAGCAGCTTGCTCGGCGGCCGCCTCCTCCTTCTTGCCCTCGTCCTTCTTGTCCCCGCCCTTGCTGAGGAAGAACCAGGTGGCTCCGACGGAAAGCCCGATCGCCAGCAACAGCGCCACCACGATCAGGATGATCAGTTTGAGCTTGCTCTTGCCCGCCGGCTTCTCTTCCCCGGCCGCTGCTTCTTTCTTCGCCATGCCAATATTCCGTCGCTGAGCGGCTTTCCGTCCGCATTCAATGGGTTGTGAGCAAGTGCTATGCCAGGCTCTCAACAATCGCGCTGGGTATACCAGTGTCGCCCGCGCCTGTCATCCAAGAAAAAGCGCCCGGTACGTTCTCGTACCGGGCGCTCTAAGTCTAGAACAGGACGGCGTCGGCTCGACGGATCAGGCGTAGTAGTCCACCAGCCCCCGGGCGACGCCGACCGCAGCAGGTCGCAGTTCGCTGACGCCTGCCAGCGTTTCGTCATCGCCGGAACCGCCCAGCAAGCCGCCATTGCCATTGCCGCCGCCACGCCGCTCACCCTCGCCACCCTGCTGGCCCTGCCAACTGCGTGCCAGGGACTGGTCGGAGACGTTGACGTCAAGCTGGGTCATGCCCTGCTGGTTGAACATGTCGCGCAGGCGGTGCATCTGCCCTTCCAGCGCATCCCGCACGCCGGCGTTGGGGCTGGCGAAGGTGACCTGGGTCTGGTCCTGGTTCACATGGATGCGCACCTCCAGCCGCCCCAGTTCCTGCGGGTCGAGCTGGATCTCGGCGGACTTCAGATTCTGGCTGGACAGCCACATCACCCGATCCACTACGGCTTCGCTCCAGCCGTTCTGGTTGATGGCCACCGGTTGGCCGGGCACCACGGCCGGGGCTCGCTGGGCCATGGCCGATTGCTGGGTCACGGCCTGGTTGAGGGCATTCAGGCGGCTGTCCAGCACCTCACTGCGGATCTCCGCCTTGTTCTCGCCGAGCCCCTTAGCCAGTTGTTCGGAGAGCTCACCGGCTGGCAGCTCGGCCTCGGGCAGCGTCTCGCTCACCTCGGCATCCTTCTCGGAGAAGGCTGCCATGGCGCTGGCGAAGTTATGGCTGCCGCTGGCGGAATTCTGGCTGTTCACTGTGGCAGTGGTGGCCGCCTGGACCGGGTCGCCCTCAGTGCTGGCCTGCAGTGTCTGAGGCAGGCCGACAACCCCCTGGAGCGGGTCGGCTTCCTCTGCCGCGGACTGGACTGCCTGGGCCTGGGCCGTCGCAAGCGGCGTGGTCACCACCAGCGCCGGCACTTCGGGCTGCACCTCGGCCGGCTGTACCTGCGGCTCGGCGGGCACTGGCGGCGTCTGGCCGTTCATGGCCATCAGCAGCAGCGGATCGAGCGTCGAACTGCCGTCGCTGGACGTGGTATCCGTCGAATCGTCGCTGGCGGTGGTGACGGCTGCATCCGACGGCAAGGCGTTGCCGCTATCGGCAACGGTGGTCGGCTTGTCTGCCGGTGCGGCAGCCGGTTTGTCGGCTGGCTCTTCATTCTTGCGGTTGTCGACGGGCTTGTCCCGTGCCTGCTTGGGCGCGGGTTCACTTCGTTCTGCAGGCTTGGCTTGCCGTTCCTTCGCATACATCTGGGCGAAGCTGGGAGCCCCGCCGTTGCTGGGCTCGGGCGTCCTCACCTGGGACTTTGCCGCCTGAAAGTTCGGCTTCACCTCAGGCTTGGCCTGCAGAAGCATATCGGGGGCAACGGGCATGGGCACTCTCCGCTGGGGGTTGGATTCGTGCCTGGGCATTTGCAAGTGGCGGGCCAAGTCCGCCGTCAGAGACGGTACCGCTGCCGCTCGGAGCGCATGAGGATGCGCACGATGGCGAATTCACGTTCGATCTGCTC
Source organism: Pseudomonas sp. ENNP23 (assembly GCF_001728945.1). Taxonomy (NCBI): domain Bacteria; kingdom Pseudomonadati; phylum Pseudomonadota; class Gammaproteobacteria; order Pseudomonadales; family Pseudomonadaceae; genus Pseudomonas; species Pseudomonas sp. ENNP23. The sequence goes on along the minus strand of NZ_LYSP01000009.1, from coordinate 83,906 downwards.
CACCAGCGAGGGCACTTCGTCGAGTTGCTCACGACGCCCAGCTTCTTCCAATTGCTTGCACAGCGACGACAGCAAGGGCGCCCCCATGTTGCTGCAGCTGCCCTTGAAGCTGTGAGCCGCCAGGCGCAGCCCCTGGGCGTCACCTTGGTCGCAGGCCTGGTGCAGCAGGCGCAGTCGCTCCTCGGAGTCCACCAGGAAGGTATCCAGCAAGACGGGATACTCGTCCTCCATGACCTCCTGCAAGGCAGCGAGCACAGTGGTATCGATATGCAGATCAGACAACCCGGTTACCCCCGGTAGAACACAGTGAACATCAGGATGGGCGCGGCCAGACGAACTCCACGCGAATGCCCTTGCCATCCTCCGGCAAGTCGCAGCGTGCGGCAAGCTGCCTGACGAGATTCAGGCCGCGCCCGCTGAGCAGCACCTTGCCGCCCTGGGCGGCAGGCAATTGCCGTGCGTCGAATCCCTTGCCGCTGTCCTCCACCTGGATGCGCAGGCGACCGCCCTCTCCCTCTGGCATCAATGCCAGGTGGATGCGCACATGCCCCTCCTCCAACCGCTCCAGGCGGGCGCTGCGCTCGCGGTAGTACTCGGCGAACCCCTTGGCATCACGCTTGAGGGCGGAGTCCAACCCCAGCACGCCGTGCTCCAGGGCATTGGAATACAGCTCCGCCAGCACGGTGTACAGCGCGCCGCCCTGCTCCCTGAGCCCCTGCACTTCCAGTAGCAGTTGCAACAGGAACGGCAACGGATTGAAGCGTTTGAGCGTCTGGGCGCGGAATTCGAAGCTGGCCGACCACTCCAGGGGGCTGAGCTGGCCACTGTCGGTGAAGTCCAGTTGCGGCCATTGTTCCAGGCCGTCCACCACGCCGACTTCGATCATGCTGACGTCGTCCTGGGCCTCACCACTGAACGCTGTCAGGGACTGCTGGATGGCATCGAACAGGTGCTCGGAGCGTCGGCAACGGGCGAACACCCCCTTCAACCGCTCGTCGCCGTACAGCTCACCGGCCTCGTTACGCGTCTCCAGCACGCCGTCGGACCAGAGGAAGATGCGATCCCCCGGTTCCACGGGGTAGACCTCATAGGCCGCATCGAATGCTGCCGGCTCCAGTACGCCCAGCGGCAGGTGCCGGGACACCAGCGGCACCACGCTGCCATCGGCGCTGCGATGCAGGTAGCCCTCCGGCAGGCCACCGTTCCACACCTCCAGGACCCGCTGCTGGAAACTGAGGTTCAGCAATGTGGCGCAGCAGAACACGCCCACCGGCAGGATGCGCTTCAGCTTGGCGTTCATCTCGCGGAGGATGTCGGACATGGCATAGCCCTTGGCTGTCATGCCGTAGAACACTTCGGCGAGGGGCATCGCCCCGATGGCCGCCGGCAAGCCGTGGCCGGTGAAGTCACCCAGCAGCACATGCATGCCGCCCGAGGGCTTGAAGGCGGCCAGCAGCAGATCGCCGTTGAACAGCGCATAGGGCGACTGCAGGTAGCGGATGTTCTTGGCCTTGAGGCAGCCGGAGTGGGCCACCTTGTCGAACACCGCCTTGGCCACCCGCTGCTCGTTCAGCAGGTGTTCATGGTGCCGCGCGATCAGGTCGCGCTGGTGCAGCACCGTCTCCTGCAGGCGGCGCAGGCGGTCCATGGCGTTGATCTTGGCTTCGAGGATGACCCGGTTGTAGGGCTTGGCGAGAAAGTCGTCGCCGCCGGCCTCCAGGCAACGCACCAGGGCCTCGTTCTCGGTCAGGGAGGTGAGGAAGATGATCGGAACCAGTTCCTCCCCCGCCAATTGCTTGATGCGCCGCGCGGCTTCGAAACCGTCCATCTCCGGCATCAGCGCATCCATCAGCACCAGGTTCGGCCGCTCCTGCTGGAACAGCACCACCGCCTCCACGCCGTTGCCGGCAGTCAGGGCGCGATGCCCCTGGCGGCTGACAATGGTGGACAGCAGCATGCGGTCGGCCGCGTTGTCCTCGGCGATGAGGATCGACAGACGGCCAGGCACAGGCACCTCAGGCAATCTGGAACAGTTGCTCGAAGTTGGAAATGGCGAGGATCTTGCGGACGTCCGGGTTGCAGTTGGCCAGGCGGATCTGGGCGCTGTCGCCTCCCGCATGGTCACGCAACAGCAAGAGCATGCCGAGGGCGGAGCTGTCGAGGTAGGTGGTGCCCTTCAGGTCGACGACATAGCGCTGGGGAGAAATGCTGACGCGCTCGTAGGCGTCGCGAAATTCCTGGTGGGCCCCGAAGTCGAAACGTCCCTGAATGACGATGGTCAACTCTTGCCCGTCGCTCGAAGGCATCGAGGTGATGGCCATGCAAGACTCCTTGGTCAGATTAAAAGGCGCGTGCTGAGAAGATGTAGCACCCGCCCGAGACCTCGGCAACCCGCGCCTCACTCCTGCACGGGACGATTCAGACGCTGGGAGAGCTCATCCAGCAGGCGCTGCTCACGCTTGTCCTCTGCCAACCGTGCCTCGTCACGGTAGCGCTGCACCAGCTTTCTCAGGCCTTCCAGCCGTGCGTAGCGCTGCTGCCAGGTGTCCCGCGCACGGTTCAGGTTCTCCCGGTGCCAGGCCACGCTCTGGCTCTGCTGGCTCACCGCCGCCTCCAATTGCGAGAGGAAGCGCTGGTAGTTGGTCAGCCACTGGCCGCTGACGCCCTGGCTGCCCTGGGTGATCCACTGCTGCTGGTAATCGCCCCGGTAGCGTTCGAGGTCGCCGAGCTTGCCCTCGGCCTGGGCCAGTTGGGCCTGGCACTGGCCCATCAGCCGCGCGGCTTCGCGCTCGGCCTTCTGGGCCATCTCCACCACTGGCGCGAGGCGCGCCGCCCGGTCATTGGCCATGACTCATCAACCCGCGTTGCCGTTGGCCAATACGCCCCCCAGGCGCATGACACTGCCGGCCAGCGGCTCGCTCTCGTCCAACCCCTGTTGCAGGAAAGCGGCCATGGACGGCTGGCGGGCAATGGCCAGGTCGGTGTCCGGGTCACCACCGGCAACGTAGGCGCCGACGCTGATGAGATCGCGACTCTGCTGGTAGCGCGACCACAACTGCTTGAAGCGCTGGGCCATCTTGAGGTGCTCGGGGCTCACCACCTGGGGCATCACCCGGCTGATGGACGCCTCGATGTCGATGGCCGGGTAATGCCCCTCCTCCGCCAGTCGACGTGACAGCACGAAGTGCCCGTCGAGCACGCCCCGCGCCGAGTCGGCGATGGGGTCCTGCTGGTCGTCGCCCTCGGAGAGCACGGTGTAGAAGGCGGTGATCGAACCGCCACCCTTCTCGCCATTGCCAGCACGCTCCACCAGCTTGGGCAGTTTGGCAAAGACCGACGGCGGATAGCCCTTGGTCGCCGGCGGCTCACCGATGGCCAGGGCGATCTCCCGCTGGGCCTGAGCGAAACGGGTCAGGGAGTCCATCAGCAGCAGGACGTTCTTGCCCTTGTCACGGAAGTATTCGGCGATGCGGGTGCAGTACATGGCCGCCCGCAGGCGCATCAACGGTGCATCGTCGGCAGGTGATGCCACCACCACAGAGCGCTTGAGCCCCTCCTCGCCGAGGATGTGCTCGATGAACTCCTTCACCTCGCGGCCCCGTTCACCGATCAGGCCGACCACGATGATCTCCGCCTCGGTGAAGCGGGTCATCATGCCCAACAGCACCGACTTACCGACGCCGGTGCCGGCGAAAAGGCCCAGGCGCTGGCCACGACCGACGGTGAGCAGGCCATTGATGGAACGGATGCCGACATCCAGGGGAACGGAAATGGGGTCACGGTTCAGCGGGTTGATCACCGGACCGTCCATCGCCACCCAGTCCTCGGCCTTCATCCCGCCCTTGCCATCCAACGCACGGCCGGCGCCATCGAGCACCCGACCAAGCATGGACATGCCCATGGGCAGACGACCGGTATCCGGCAGAGGCACGACCCGCGCACCGGGTGCGATGCCGGCCAGGCTGCCGACCGGCATCAGGTACAGCTTGCCGCTGGCGAAGCCCATGACTTCCGCCTCGACCTGCACGGGGTGGTAGCTGTCGTCGTTGATCACCAGGCAGCGGCTGCCGATGGCCGCACGCAGGCCCTCGGCCTCCAGGGTCAGGCCGACCATGCGCAGCAGGCGACCTTCCACCACGGGCTGGTTGGGCAGGCTGACCGCGTCGGCATACCCGGCCAGGCGGCGGGCAAAGCTGACCCGATCAAGACGCATGGCCGTCCTCGAGGTCGATGGAAAGGTCGGCAGCCGGTGGGTGCACCTTCTGGTCCCGCTGCTGGTCGAAGAGCTGCTTGAGGGCCTGGGCCAGGCGCGTCTCCACGCTGGCATCGATGCGGCTGTGCTCGGTTTCGATCCGGCACCCGCCGGGCAGCAGGCCGTCGTCCTCGAGGATGCGCCAGGACTCCTCATGGCGTTCGCGCAGGGCCTTCACCAATTCGAAGTCCTGTGGGTTGACGTGGATGCGCACGTTGCTCGCACCCATGGGCAGCAACTTGAGGGCTTCCCGCAGGATGTGGCGCAACTGGGAGGAGTCGGTGGACAGCTCGCGCTGTACCACCTGTCGGGCCATGTGCCCCACCAGGTGAATGACGGCCTCTTCCAGTTGCTGGTCCTGCTCGGCGATGGGGTCCATCAGTTGGCCCATCAACTGCTCCAGCGCGTCGAGGCGGGCATTGAGTGCGACCTCCGCTTCCTGCTTGGCCTTGAGCTGGCCAGCGTGGAAGCCGTCCTTCTCGCCGGTGGCGAAGCCTTCGTTGTAGGCGTCCTGGCGGATGGCCTCCAGCTCTTCCAGCGTCAGTGGTTTGACGTCTTCCGGCGGGACTTCTTCGATCGTCTCCAGCCCTGGTTCCGGCTGCGCCTCGTCGATCGCCGCTGCCGGCTCCTCGCTCGGCAGCGGCTCCGGCTCGACCTCCGGGGCCGGCACCTCGGGGTCGAAGCTGGGCAGCGACCAGCGGTCGAAGGTGTTGACATCCTTGGCGCGGATCAGCTCGCTCTGCGCATCCTTGTTGGCCATGGAATGCGCCTCAGATCATTTCTTCGCCGCCCTTGCCACCGAGGACGATCTCCCCGGCTTCGGCCATCCGGCGGGCGATGGTGAGGATTTCCTTCTGCGCGGCTTCCACGTCGCTGACGCGCACCGGGCCCTTGGCCTCGAGGTCGTCGCGCAGCAGTTCGGCGGCACGCTTGGACATGTTCTTGAAGACTTTCTCCTTGATCGCGTCGTCGGCGCCCTTGAGCGCCACCACCAACACCTCGGAGGACACCTCACGCATAAGCGCCTGAATGCCCCGATCGTCCACGTCGGCCAGGTTGTCGAAGACGAACATGAGGTCTTCGATCTGTCCGGACAGGTCGGCATCCACTTCGCGGATGGAGTCCATCAGCGCGCCTTCGACCGAGCTGTCGAGGTAGTTCATGATGTCTGCCGCACGCTTGACGCCGCCCATGGTGGTGCGGGTCGAGCTGGCGTTGCCGGCGAACTGCTTCTCGAGGATCTGGTTCAGCTCCTTCAACGCGGACGGCTGCACGGTGTTGAGCGACGACACCCGCAGGATGATGTCGAGGCGGACCTTGTGGTCGAAGTGGCTGAGCACCTCACCGGCCTGATCGGGGTCAAGGTAGGCGACGACGATGGCCTGGATCTGCGGGTGCTCGTAGCGGATCACGTCGGCCACGGCGCGTGGCTCCATCCACTTCAGGCTGTCCAGGCCGCTGGTGCTGCCACCCAGCAGGATACGGTCGATGAGGTTGTTCGCCTTGTCCTCGCCCAGAGCCTGGGTGAGCATTTTGCGGATGTAGCCGTCGGCACCGACGCCCAGGCTGGTCTGGTCGCCGACGATCTCGACGAACTCGCCCATCACCTGCTCCACCTGCTCGCGGTGGACGTTGCGCATTTGCGCCATGGCCACGCCGACCTTCTGGACCTCCTTCGGGCCCATGTGGCGCAGCACCTGTGCGGCATCGGTCTCGCCAAGGGACAGGAGCAGGATGGCTGCCTTGTCTACCTTGGTCAGCTTGGCTGGGGGGCGATTGTCACTCATCGGAGTTGATCCACTCTTTGACTACCAAAGCCACGCGACCCGGGTCTTCAGCCACCAGGCTCTTGATCGCGTTCAGTTGCGCATCATACCCCTCGCTCGGGCTGGGCAGGAGGATGCTCTGCGGTCCGCCGAGACTGACCCGATCGTCGGCCAGCTCACCGGACAGCCCACCACCCAGCTCGCCAAGCTCGCGATCGGCCGCCAGGGCTGCCTCGCGCTCCCTGTCCTTGGCGCCGGAGATGTTGTTCAGCACCGGACGCAGCACGAACCACACCAGAATCAGGATCAGCAGCGCCGGGAACAGTTGCTTCAGCGCAGACATCAGCATCTGGAACCAGACCTGCTCGTACCACGGCAGTTCGATCACATCATCCTGGCCGCCATGGAACGGCGTGTTGATCACGCTGACGCTGTCGCCACGACTGGCATCGAAGCCCACCGCGTCCTGCACCAGGCGAGTGAAGCGGGCGAGCTCGTCAGCGGTCCAGGGTACGTGGGTGGTCTCGCCCTGGGCGTTGACCTTGACCTGGTCGTCCAGCACCACGGCCACGGACAGGCGGCGCAGGCGGCCTTGCTGCTGCTTGGTGTAGCTCACCGAACGGTCCAGCTCGTAGTTGCGGGTGCTCTGGTCGCGCTTGTCGGTCGGGTACGGCGCCAGCAGCGGCTTGCCGGTGGCCTGGTCGATGATCTGCTGGCCGTTGTCGTCGAGGATCGGCTGGCCAGGCTGCACGCCAGGGGCTGCAGCGGCGGTGGCCTGTTGCGGGGCATTGGCCGGGCCGGGCGGCTGGTTGGACAGCGCACCGGGTACGCCCTGGGGCCCGGAGCCCGCCTGGCGCTCCTCGGCGAGCTTCTGCTCGCTGCGCAGGGCCGGCTGGTCGGGGTTGAACATTTCGGAGGTGGATTCGACGGCGCTGAAGTCGACGTCTGCCGACACTTCGGCCTTGTAGCGGCCGCTGCCCAGCACCGGCTGCAGGATGCTGTGCACGCGCTGGGTGAACAGGCTCTCCATCCGGCGGGTGTAGTCGTACTGCTTGCCCGCCATGGTCAGTTCGGACAGCTCCTGCTGGTCGGACAGCAGGGTGCCCTTCTGGTCGACCACGGTGACTTGCCCTTTCTCCAGTTCGGGAACGCTGGTAGCCACCAGGTTGACGATGGCCATCACCTGGCTCGGCTCGAGATTGCGGCCCGGGTACAGCTCAACCAGCACGGAGGCGCTGGGCTTGCGCTCATCACGGACGAATACCGAGCTTTTCGGGATGGCCAGGTGGACGCGCGCGCCCTTGACGTTGTTCAGGCTGGAGATGGTGCGAGCCAGTTCGCCCTCAAGGCCCCGGCGGTAGCGAGTGGCCTCCATGAACTGGCTGGTGCCCAGGCCCTGGTCCTTGTCGAGGATCTCGAAGCCCACGTTGCCGTCGCTGGGGGCAAGGCCGGCGCCAGCGAGCTTGATGCGGGCACGCGCCACGTCATCTGCCTTGACCAGCAGCGCGCCGGAGTTGGGCTCGATCTTGTAGGGAATGTCGGCGCCGTTCAGCGTCTCCATCACCTGGTTCGCATCCATGCCGGTGAGGCTGCCATACAGCGGGCGGTAATCCGGCTGCTGGGACCAAAGCACCACGGCGAAGCCGATAGCAACGCTGGCAGCCAGGCCGACCATGAGGCCGATCTGGCGCAGCATGGACATCTGCGACAGGTTTTCCAGGAAGGCCAGCCCGAACAGGGGCTTCTTCTCACCCGGCTCGGTGGAGGGTGCCGGTACGTTGGCGGTCGCTGCGTCTGCCATTTCTCACCTCACCCCTTAAACCGGCATCTGCATGATGTCTTGGTAGGCCTGGACCAGCTTGTTGCGCACCTGGGTCAAAGCCTGGAAGGAAACGCTGGCCTTCTGCGAGGCGATCATCACGTCAGTGATGTCGACGCCGCTCTTGCCCATCTCGAAGGCGGTGGCCAACTGGCTGGACGCCTGCTGAACCTCGCTCACCTTGTTGACGGCCTGACCGAGCATCTCGGAAAAGCTCGGCACAGCAGCAGCCTCGGGCGCAGCTTGGGTGGTGGGTTTGGGTCGTGCCATCGCCTCCATTTGCATGGAGCGCATTTCCAGCATCAGGCGATTGAATTCGACACCCTGGCTCATCACATTCCTCCGCGGCCGCAGATTTTTGACGCAGGAGCGGCCTTTGAAGGGGTATTTGCAACAAGGGTGCCAGAACTGGCGAAGACGTTTCGGAGGGAGCTGAAACGCAGGCAGAACAAGGAGTTAGCGCAGCCTGGGCAGGCTGGCCAACCCCGTCATCAGTGGTTAGACAGGCGCGTGGCCCTTGTCAGCTGGCGTAGAGGTAGGCCTCGACGTCCATGCCGGCATCGCGCATCTGCGCCAGCTTGTAACGCAGGGTGCGGGGGCTGATGCCAAGCCGCTCGGCCGCCTCCTTCCGGCGACCCCGCTCCAGGCGCAGCGTCTCGATGATCATCTGGAACTCGTGGCGGCGCAGGTCCTCACCCAGCGCGCTGGCAGCGTCGGCCGCCGCCGGCGGAGTAGGCACTGGCAATGCGGAGGACACGGGCACCGGCTGCAGCGCCAAAGAACCGACACCCATGCCGATAGGGGCATCCAGGCACAGGTCATGGGGCTGGACGATGCCGCCCTGCTGGAGAATCAGCGCCCGCTGGATGGCGTTGTCCAGCTCCCGCACATTGCCCGGCCAGGGATGGTGCAACAAAGCATCGCGCGCCTCGCGGGAGAGGCTGACAGGGGCGTGGTTCATCTTGCGTACGTGCTTGGCCAGCAGGCGCTCGGCCAAGGGCAGAATGTCCGCCGGGCGCTCGCGCAAGGCGCGCCAGGCCAGGGGGAAAACCGAGAGCCGGTAGTAGAGGTCTTCACGGAAACGCCCGGCCGCCACCTCCCCTGCCAGGTCACGGTTAGTGGTAGCGAGCACGCGAATATCCAGGTCGATGGGCTTGCGCGCGCCGACGCGCTCCACCTCACGCTCCTGCAGTACCCGCAGGAGCTTGGCCTGCAGCGCCAGCGGCATCTCGGAAATCTCGTCCAGCAGGATGGTGCCGCCGTTGGCCAGCTCGAACTTGCCGGGCTGGGCAGCGATGGCGCCGGTGAATGCCCCTTTCTCGTGACCGAAGAGCGTGGCTTCCAGCATGTTGTCCGGGATGGCCGCACAGTTGATGGCGATGAAGGGCTTGTCCGCACGGGACGACTGCAGATGGATGTAGCGCGCCAGGACCTCCTTGCCGGTGCCGGACTCGCCGGAGATCAGCACCGTGGAATCGCTGCGGGCGACCCGCGCCGCCAGCTCAAGCAACTGGCGGCTGGCCGGGTCCTCGGCGATGGGGCCTTCAGCTTCGCCACGGGCGACATGGCCCAGGGCATGGCGCCCGACCAGATCAAGCAGCACGCGAGGCTCAAAGGGCTTGACCAGGTAATCCGCCGCGCCCTGGCGGATCGCATCCACGGCACGCTCGACAGCGCCGTAGGCAGTCATCAGCAGGACAGGGAGCTGCGGATAACGGGGGCGGATCAGGGCCAGCAACTGGTGCCCGTCCATGCCCGGCATGTTCACGTCGCTGATGACCATGCCGAAGGGCTCCTCGCCCAGGGCCACCAGGGCGGCCTCGGCGCAATCGGCCTCACGGTAAGCGTAGCCGCCGAGGGCCAAGGTATCGGCCAGGGCTTCGCGCAGGGCGCGGTCGTCTTCGACCAGCAGGATCTTGACGCTCATGGAATCACTCCTGTTTAGCCGGCTGTGCCGCCAGCAGCGGCAGAACCAGGGTGGCGCAGGTGCCCAGCCCCACGCGCGAGCGCAACGTCAGCTCGCCCTGGTGGGCACGTGCCACGGCCTTGACCACGGCCAGGCCGAGGCCGGTTCCGGTGGTCTTGGTGGTGAAGAAAGGCTCGCCCAGACGTGCCAGGGTGGCGGGCTCGATGCCGGGGCCGTTATCGCTGACGGACAGGTGCAGGGCGTTGCCACGGGCAAAGATATGCACCTTCAGACGCAGCCGCGAGCCGGCGGCCTGGGTGGCGTTTTCGATCAGGTTCAACAGTGCACCGACGAGGGTGTCGCGGTTGCACAGCACCTCACCCCCACTGATGTCGCACTGCCAACGCACCTGGGCGCCGGCGAGGTGGGGTTCGGCGGCCGAGCGCAACGCGGCGAACAGCATCACCGGCGCGAGGCGATCCGGCAACGGCAGGTCGCCCCGGGCGAAGACCAGCATGTCACGCACCTGGTGCTCCAGCTCATGGAGGCGCTCCTTGAGGCGACTGGCAAAGCGTTGTTGCTGTTCGGTGGGCAGTACCTGCTCGGCCAAATGGCTGGCATAGAGCAAGGCGGCGGACAGCGGCGTGCGGATCTGATGAGCCAGGGAGGCGACCATGCGACCCAGCGAGGACAGGCGCTCATGGCGGGCCAGTTCGTCCTGTAAGCGGCGGGTTTCCGTCAGGTCGGCCAGCAGCACCAACTGACCAGGCTCACCATCGAGGGATCGGGTGGCGATGGAGACGCGACGGCCATCCTTGAGGGAAATCTCATGGCCGTCGTCCTTGCGGGGAGCGAAATTGCGCGCGATGACCTCGCGCCAGAGCATACCGACCAGGGGGCGCCCGAGCAGGCTACAGGCCACCGGGTTGGCCTCGCGGACGACACCCTGTCCGTCGAGGACGATGACGCCACCGGGCAGCAGGTCCAACAGACTCTGCAGGCGCTGGGCCAGGCGTTCCTTTTCCGCCAGTTCCTGCATGCGTTGAGCGCTGACCAGTGCCAACTGCCCTTTGAGCTCAGTGACACGCGCTTCGAGCACGTTGTACGACTCACTGAGCTGAGACGACATCTGGTTGAACATGGCGAAGGTCTTTTCGAGGCTGGCGCGGCCGGCCTCTTCGACATTCACCTGGGTGTTCTCGTCGTCTTGCTGTGCGGGGTTGGCTCTTGCGGTCATTTCGGTCTCTCGCTCGGCAAACCGTCATCCAACGGTCGTTTCACAAGAGACTTAGCAATACCCGTGCCTAAAAATTAATCCATTTAAATCAGTAAGTTAGCAAAAGTACGTCAATCTTCCGCCATATCTTCGTCGCGACGGCTCATGCCGTACTTGCGCATCTTCTCCACCAGGGTGGTGCGGCGGATGCGCAGGCGTTCGGCGGCACGGGCCACCACACCAGCCGCATCGTCCAGCGCCTGCTGGATCAGCTCCTGTTCGAGGTTGCCCAGGTAATCCTTCAGGTCCAGGCCTTCGGGCGGCAACATCGCCGGAGCACTGACGCCGGGCAGGCCGGCGCCGATGGCGGAACGCTCCTCCAACTCTTCGCGCAGGCTGGCGGCGAGTTGCTCGTCCTCGTCATCCACATGGCGGAACTTCTTCGGCAGCTCGCTGACGCCGATGACGCCGTAGGGATGCATGATCGCCATGCGCTCCACCAGGTTGGCCAGCTCACGGACGTTGCCCGGCCAGTCGTGGTTGCACAGCGACATAATGGCGGCGGAGTTGAAGCGGATGGAGCCGCGCTTTTCGTGCTCCATGCGGGAGATGAGCTCGTTCATCAGCAACGGGATGTCCTCCACGCGCTCACGCAGCGGGGCCATCTCGATGGGGAAGACGTTGAGGCGGTAGTAAAGGTCCTCGCGGAAGCTGCCGGTCTCGATCATCTGCTCGAGGTTCTTGTGAGTCGCAGCAATGATGCGCACGTCGACATTCTGGGTCTTGTTGCTGCCAACCCGCTCGAAAGTACGTTCCTGTAGCACACGCAGCAGCTTGACCTGCATGGGCAGCGGCATGTCGCCGATCTCGTCGAGGAACAACGTGCCGCCGTTGGCCAGTTCGAAACGACCAGCACGGCTGGTGATGGCACCGGTGAAGGCACCCTTCTCGTGACCGAAGAGCTCGCTCTCGAGCAACTCGGCAGGAATCGCACCGCAGTTGACCGGCACGAAGGGCGCTTCGCGGCGCTTGGAATGGTAGTGAAGGTTGCGCGCCACCACTTCCTTGCCGGTGCCGGACTCGCCGAGGATGAGAACGCTGGCATCGGTATCGGCGACCTGCTGCATCATCTGCCGCACCTGCTGAATCGCACGACTCGTGCCTACCAGGCTGCGGAACAGGTTCGGCTCGCGCTGGCGGCCACGCTCGCGGGCCTGGTCGTACATCTCGCGGTAAACCTGGGCGCGGTGCAGCGAATCGAGGAGCTTGTTGTAGCTGGGCGGCATCTCCAAGGAGGCCAGCACGCGACGGCGGATATCTTCCGACCACTCGACCGGGGCCACCTGGTCGATCAGCAGCACAGGCAGAAACTCGTCCCAGCTGCCGATCTGCTTGAGCAGCTCCAGCACTCCACCCTTGGACTGAACCTCGCCAAGCAGCACACAGAGCACGTCGCGGCTGGCACTGCTGGCATCCGCCAGGGCACGCCAGTCGGCGCTGCCGCAGGCCAGGTGGTCTTCGCCGAGGAAGTTCAGAATGACTGTCAGGTCTCGACGCCGATCAGCGTTGTCGTCGATCAGCAGAATCTTGGTTTCACGCCACATCGGTCTGTTCTTACTCGAAAGCGGGCGCCACTGGAACGCGGCAAGAAAAACCGACGTACCTCAAGGGGTTCCGCCGGCAATTGGCCAGTAGTAAAGTCAAAAACGCCGACCGAGTCAAATTTATGGCGTGTATTTTTCGGGAGCCCCGATAGCCTCGCGAAAGGCCACGAAAGCTGCACCGAGGGGCATCGATGCAGCCCTGGTTCACTCAACCGAAGAGTTGGTACAGCTTGGCACCCTGGCTGGCACGGACAATCTGGCTGAGCTCCGCCGCCACCTCGTCGCGTTGGCGCGCACAGGATTCGGTCAACTGACGATAGACCTCGATCAGCGCTTCGAGCTGGGCACGCAGCCCCTCCTCGATGTCGCTGCAGTCCAGCATCGCCACGTTCACCTGCTCCCGGCACTGGAGGTCCAGACGCCCGACAGCCTCCCAGTCCTGGCTTTCGAACGCCGAGACGAGTGCCTCACGGGTCTCTTCGATCTGCTTGAGCATGGTCTGGCTCATGATGCACTCCTCAAACGGGCGCGATGGCGTCCCAGCCGGATTTCACTTCGCGCAGCAGCCCTGCCACTTCGTTGACGAGCGCAGGGTCGTTGGCCTTATTGGCCTCGATCAGGCGAGCAATCATGTATTCGTAGAGGCGATCAAGGTTGCTGGCAATCTCACCGCCCTGAGTAGGGTCAAGCGCTTCGCGCAGCCCGCCGATGATGGCGATGGACTTGCTGATCAGCTCGCCCTTGAGCGACGCCTGGTCGCGCATCATCGCGCCCTGGGCCTGCGCCATGCGCTCCAGACCACCTTCCATGAGCATCTGGATAAGGCGGTGGGGACTGGCTTCGGCAACCTGGGCCTGGACATTGACCCGCTGATACTGCTGCATGGCCATCATCGCGTTCATTTGCGCAACTCCTTGTGAACCGGTGTTTCGTCGATGTTCATCTTATCGGCCGGTCCTGCAAGAGCTTAAGCCTCCGTCCATCTTTTTTCGCTATCAGGAGGCTTGCGCTTCAAACTCCAGATCAACTGCTGCTGGCAACACCCGGGAGATTCTTGAGTTGGGAAGTCAGATTGGAGCTGGTGCTCTGCATCTGGCTCAACAGGCTGTCCAGGGTGGTGAACTGCTTGAAGAGGCGAGCCTGGAGCACCGTCATCCGCGCATCCAACGCTTCCTGCTGCTTGTCGACACTTTTGATGGTGTCGCGCAGGACCGAACTGCGCTGCTCGATCACACCGCCCGACGAGGTGAAGGGCTTGGCGCGGTTGGTCAGACGATTGGCCAAGCCGTTGTCGCCGGTGAAGAAGTCGGAAATACCCTGGACATCCGACGCTATTGCCTTGTCGAGCTTGGCGTTGTCCAGTTCGAGGGTGCCATCGGTCTTGGTCGCAATGCCCAAGGTAGCCAGGGCCTTGACGGTCCCACCATCGCCGCTCTGGGTAACCAATTCGGTGCGCAAGTTTGCCAGCAGACTGCGAGCGGAGGAGTCACCAGCAAGGGCCGCTACAACGGGCTTGCTGCCCTCCACTGCTGTGACCTTGGTCAGGCTGTTGATGGTGGACACCATCTTGTTATAGGCCGTGACGAAGTTCTGGACGTTGGTTTTCACAGCACTGTTGTTTTGGGACACCGTGAGCGTCAGCGGCTTGCCGGCCTCGGTCGCGGCGGTGAGATTCAGGGTAAGCCCTTCGATAGCCGTGGACACGCTGTTGGAATCGCTGACCACATTCAATCCGTCAACGGTCAGCTTGGCGCTTTGCGCCGTATTCAAGGTCTTTCCGGCAGCGGCCACAGCAGCGTCGTACTCGGCAGGTGTAGCAAAGTCAGACGCATTCAGGGCTGCGCCAGGGAAAGTCAGCTTGCTCAGGTCGGTGGCGCTACCCGAGGTGCTGGTACCGGTCATGGTGATGTCCTTGCCATCACCCATCTTGCTGCTGCTCAGGACGAGGCGGGAACCCTGGCTATCGGTGACGATGGTGGCACTCAGCCCCTTGGCCGCACCCTGTTTGTTGATGGCGTCACGGATGCCGGTGAGTGTGTTGTTGGTGCTGTCGATGGAGAGGTTGAGAGCATCCTCACCGCCGATCTTGATATCCAGGGTTCCTGAATTGAATGCAGTCGTCGAACCATCGGCGAAAGCCGCAGACGCAATCTTGCTGCCCTGGGCAAGCTGGGTGACGTTGATGCTGTAGGTGCCCGCTATGGCACTTGCGGTACCGGTTGCGTTCAGTGCGGCGGTATTGGAGGAGACCACGCTACGCGACAGGAAGCTGCTCGGGCTGTTGAGCAGGGCCATTGCAGTCTGGAAATCGCTGACGGCACTCTTGAGGCTGCCCAAGGCAGTGAGCTTGGTGGTGGTCTTGGACTCAAGCGCGTCCAGTTGGTTCTGCTTAGGCGCCCTGGCGTTGTTCACCAGCGTCTTGACTGTCGTATCGATGTCGATCAGTCCCGAACCGACTGTGCCGATCGTTGTGGCCATTTCACACCTCCGTCAAAAAAACGTCCCGAATCCCCTTCCTGGAAGGATTGGCAGCTAAGCAAACAAGAATCGCGCCAACTCAGGCCTTGGCTTCGAACATCAGACTGCGGATGTCGTCGAGACGTTCGGCAAGCTTGAGCAGCTCCTCCGACGGAATCTGGCGTATCAGCTTGCCCGAGTCGGTATCGATGACCTTCACCACCACATCGCCAGTCGAGTCATCAACGCTGAACTCCAGCCCGCGCTTGACGGCCTGAACGAACGACTGGATATCAGACACAGCCGACTCCAGGTCGGCGCCCTGACCTTTCCGTGCATCCTTGTCGTCTTGTGTAGCCGCGCCGCTGGCCACCGGGACCGTGGTGGGCGTATTCGGGGTGACAACGCCCTGGGCAGGCGTCGCTCCGTTGGAGTCCTTCACCAACCGAGGGATGGCGCTGACCGACGAAATGCTTGAGATATCCATTTTTTACATACCTCACAATGGCCAAATGGGAGGAAGGGTAAGTCCCTTCCTCCCATCAGTGACTAGGCGCTCTGCCTCACTTACCTCAGCAAGCTGAGGACCGACTGCGGCAGCTGGTTGGCCTGGGCCAGGATCGCCGTGCCAGCCTGTTGCAGAACTTGGTTCTTGGACAGCGTAGCGGTTTCGGCCGCGAAGTCAGTGTCCTTGATCCGGCTCCGAGCGGCAGATGCGTTCTCGGAGATGTTCTGCAGGTTGGAGATGGTGTTGTCGAAGCGGTTCTGCACAGCACCGAGGTCGGCACGCTGGGAGTCGATCGCCGCCAGGGCGCTATCGATTACCGCAATCGCGCGCTGGGCACCATCGGCGGTGGAGATGTCCACGTTGGCCACGGTGTTCAGGGTCGATGCGCTCTGCGAGAACACCTCGGTGGTGGAGCCGGTCACCGCGAAGGAGGTCGGGGAGTCCAGCTGCACGTAACCGAAGGCCTTGCCGCCGGCAGCCTTGACATCTGCTGCAGCCCCGAAGGTCCCATCGTTACCTTGTACAGCCACATCAATAGTGCCTGCCGAAGAACCAGTCGCAGTGCCGAACTGGATGGTCTCACCGGTAGACGAGGTGATGGTGATCTTGTCGCTCTGCTTGTCGTAGTTGGCAGTCAGACCCAACTTGCCGGCGTTGGAGTTGATCTGGTTGGTCAGGTCCTCGTTGGAGGTCACACCTACCATCTGCACGGTATTGCTGCCCACGGTGATGTTGAAGGTAGCGGCACCGGAGGTGAAGTTCACGTCGGCCTGAACCACGGTACGGGCAGTGGCGGACAGACCAGAGATGGAGCCGTCGAACTTCTGGGCGATGCTCTTCGCGCTGTCAGTCGCGGTGATGGCGATGTCCTTGGTCTGGCCATTACCCACCACGGTTACGGTGCCGGAGCCGAAGGCGCCGCCGCTACCGGTGATCAGGGTACCGGTCTTGGTGGTGGCGGCCGCGGAAGCACCAGCGGTATTGGTAGAGGCGCCGCCGCCGACCTGGTAGGAACCCAGTTTGCTGGAGGAGGCATCGCGCAGGGTCACGTCGATGGTCTCGTAGGCCTTGGAACCCACCTGGAAGCTGGTGGTGCCGAAGGAGCCGTCCAGCAGCTTGCGACCACCGAAGGTGGTGGTTTCGGCGATACGGGACAGTTCGGCCTGCTGGGCAGTCACTTCTTTCTGCAGGGCGGCACGGTCGTCAGCACTGTTGGAGCCAGTGGCGGCCTGGATGGACAGGTCACGGATACGTTGCAGGATCGCGGTGGACTGCTGCAGGGCACCTTCAGCGGTTTGCGCCAGGGAGATGCCGTCGTTGGCGTTACGGGTTGCCTGGTTCAGGCCGCTGATCTGGTTGGTCAGACGGTTGGAGATCTGCAGGCCGGCGGCATCGTCCTTGGCGCTGTTGATGCGGGCACCAGTGGAGAGACGCTGCAGCGAGGTGTTCAGCGAGTTGGACGATGCGTTCAGGTTACGCTGAGTGTTGAGCGAAGCGATGTTTGTGTTGACTGTAAGTGCCATGGTGGCGTCTCCCGAAGTACCTAGTATTTGCCTGAGCCTGCGACCTTCAGGACCTGCTGCTCAGGTGCCCCTAGAATTCGCATTCGAACTGTTTATCGGCGCTTGTCGTTGGACCTTTAGGGGAGATTTGAAATTTTTTCTCCCGGGGCTTGCTCAACAAGCACGAACTGTGTCCGTACCGGGGTTATCGGCGGGCATGACGAAGCTTTAGGATTTCGCCATACCGTTCGTCGGCTCCTGAGAAACTCAGTCCGGCAGCCACGCCGAACGCCAGCGCTGCAGATTCTCGCCCTTCAGCATCCACTCGCCGAGCACACGCTCGCGCAGCGCATCGCCCTGCCGAGCAGTGGCGTCCAGGTCATCCAGGTGCATGCGCACTGCGTCCAGCCAGTCCTTGAAGCGGTTCTTCACCCGGGTCACCGGCAGGTCGCCTCGGTAGCAGACCGCATCGGTACAGATCACCGGGAAACCGCACGCGCCATATTCCAGCAGGCGCAGGTTGCTCTTGCACTCGTTGAACAGGTTCGGCTCCAGTGGCGCCAGCGCCAGGTCCAGGTCCAGGCTCGCCAGCAGCGCCGGGTACTGCTCGATGGGTACGCCGCCGTGGAACTCATGGATGTAGGGACGGATACGCTCCGGGCACATGCCGAAGAAGACCCACTCCACCTCGTCCTTCAGCGCCTTGACCAGGTCGGTGATCAGCTCCAGGTCGCCCAGATGGCTGCTCCCTCCGGCCCAGCCGACACGCGGTTTGCGGCCTCGACGGCGTTGGCTGCGCAGATTGCCCCACCAGTGTTCGGGGAGGAAGTTGGGCACCACCCGAATGTCCCCGTGCAGGTCGCGCAAGGCCTCGGCCAGCGGCTCGGTGGAGACAACGAAGCGATCGGTCAGTGCCACCGCCTGGCGCAGCGAGCGCAGGATGTCCTTCGGCATGGTGTCGCGGTGTACGCTCTTCAGCGGCAGATTGGGCAGGTAGTCGTCCAGCTCGTAGACCTTGAACACACCGGACAACGCCTTCACTTCACGGATGCCCTCGATCTGCGGCTCCATGATCTGCCGCTGCAGGATGAGGCTCGTGGCCCCCGCCCGCTCCAGTTCCACCACGGGCAGATGCACACCGCTGATCAGCCCATCGACCATGCCAACCTGCCGCAAGGCCGCGAAAGGCTGTCGGACGCGGTAGTGACCGCAACCGGTGATATCGGCGGGGTAACAGACCACCTGGGGCAGCAGCGGGTGGTGCACGCGACGAGTCGGGTACTCGAAGCTGAAACCGCTTCCCTTCAACGACAGATTCGGATTGTAGGCAGGGTCCCGAGCCAGCACCGGCAGCCATCGCCGCAGCATCTCCTGGCGCTCCCCACGGAACGCCGCCTGCCGCTCCAGCGCCCCAGGGATGGCCAGTACCGGCAAATCCAGGCCCTCGCGCTGCACGACACAATGCGGCGTCCACACATTCAGCAGGCCGGCAGCCCGCAAGCGCAGGCAGAGGTCGGTATCGGCATAGAAGGCATTGATGCTGTCGGCGTCGAAGCCGCCCACCTCGATGAAGGACGCGCGACGCACCATCATGCAGGCGAGCCCCACCGCCGTGTAATTCTGTGCGACCTGCAAGCGGCTCATGTACCCCGGAGCATCGCCAGGTTCCCCAACAAAGGTGCGTCCTGCACATTCATGCAGCCCCAGCACCATGCCGGCCTGCTCGATGCCGCCCTGAGTGTCCAGTACCTTGGCCCCCACCGCACCGACCTCCGGCCGCTGGGCATGGTTGAGCAGCTGCTCCAGCCATTCCGGCTGAATGATGCGCACGTCATGACTCAGCAGAAGGAGGTACTCCGCCTCCACCGTCATCGCGACGGCATTCACCATCGCGGCCTGATTGAACGGCCCGTCGAAGTTCCAGACCTTCACCTGCTCGCTCTGCAGCGCATCGACGCCCTGCAACCAGTCCTGGGTGGCGGACTCAACGCTGCCGCAGTCCACCAGCAGCAATTGGTAGTTGGAGTAGGTGGTGTATTCCAGCAGACTCTCGACGCACCGCTGCACCAGACCCAGGTTGTCCTGCACCGCCACCACGATGGCGACCTGGGGCGCCTCCGGATGACCGTAGTCGATGTAGTAACGCCTTGGCAGGAAAGCCTGGACCCGCGCGGCATCGTAGCCCCGCGCCGCAAGATGACGCTCGATGGCAACCTGCTCCGCAGGTGCGACCTCCATGACCGGAGCATCCGCCGCCAGCAGAACTTCCGGCATATGCAGCACGCCATTGCCTCCGCTGCCATGGACCAGGCGCAATGCCAGATCCAGCAGGGACGAAGAGCCGAATACCGTATCCAGCCCCCCCAATTCCACGACACTGCGCTGACGAAACACCCAATGCCGACCGACGAGCGCCGGGAAGCCAAGCAGCAGGTCCAGATTGAAATCCGGCTTGAACAACGGCCCCAGAGCGCCGGAAGGTGCTCGCTGCAACTCATCCGCGTAGCAGGCGTGTGCCATCACCCCCTCCTCCGCTTCCGCGCGAAGGGCCTCGGCCAACTCCAGGCACAGCAGCAAGGGGCCGGCCCGGGTGAACTCAACACCGGCCTCCACCACCAGTTGCCAGGGACTGGCATCCGGTGCACTCAAAAACTGCTCGTTCAGCACGTCCAGACGCTGCGGCCCCTCGACGCAGAACGTTTCGACCCCGGCAACGGGCTCGGTGTCATAGACCCGTAACCGGAACGGCGCCGACAATGCCTGTTCCAGGCTGGCCAGGGTCGCGGCCAACGCATCAGGTTGCTCCGAGCCCAGTACATGGATGTCCAGCAGAGGGCCAGCCACTCCCACGGCCCGTATCTTCGCCTCGATCAGCGAGCGCTCAGCCTCGCTGGGCAGGCGGGCTTCCAGCCACGCCACCAGCTTCGGCACCAGGCCCCTGGCCATCTCGCCCATCAGCTCGACCACCCGCTCGGTGGCCAGGCCATCGACCCCCAGGTTCAGGTAGGGCAAGCCCTGCTCCGCCTTCGCGTGCAGGGACTCGCGGAAGTCAGCATCGCCCAGCAGACGCAGCAGTGCCTCGGCCAGCTCATCCATCTCCACATCCAGCACGCCGGCATCTGCACCGTAGCAAGGGCCGAACAGGGTGTTGGCCGGATGCTGCAGGTTGATCGCCGGGGTCCCGCACAGCAGGGCCTCGACGCAATAGTTGGAGTCCACCGCAATCAGTACATCCGACGCGGCAGCCCAGAGCTGCGCGTCTTCCACCGTGTAGAGATAGCTCGCCGGATCAGCACCGTGCTCGAGCAACAGCTCGCGGAACCGTCGCTCACCAAAGTGATAGTTCGGAGGC
Source organism: Pseudomonas sp. ENNP23 (assembly GCF_001728945.1). NCBI lineage: Bacteria > Pseudomonadati > Pseudomonadota > Gammaproteobacteria > Pseudomonadales > Pseudomonadaceae > Pseudomonas > Pseudomonas sp. ENNP23. The sequence continues at coordinate 63,524 of NZ_LYSP01000009.1, read as the reverse complement.
CGGTCCTTGATCACCGGGTTGATCGCCAGGCCGCTGCGCCGCACCGCCTCACAAGCGGCAATGAAGGCGCCCAGGGTCTGTCCGAAGATGCCCTCATCGCCATGGGCGGTAAGGCTGCTGGTCCAGGTGGTGCCGAACACCACGATCGGCCCGCCCTCGCGTAGGTGATGACGCTGGCGAAGGCTCTGCTCATGCCGCGCTCGCTCGCCGCGCAGCGGCACCAGGCGGTCCCAGGCCGGGTTGCCGGTGACCCGCATGCGCTCAGCGGGGATGCCGTAATCCAGGTAGCCCTCCAGGCCCCGCTGGCCGTAGACCGCATGGATGTCCGCCACCAGTTGCGCATGCACCGTATGCGGATCGTTCAGCGCCAGGGCGTGGGACAGGTGCAACGACGGAATGCCCTGGGTCCGTGCCCAGTGCATCGCCACCTTGGCGGCGGGCAGGACATCCTCGCTACCGATCATCAGGCTTAGCTGGAACTCGCGCTGAGCGAGCTCCAGTCCATGCAACAGCGTGGTCAGCAAGGGCAGCTCAGCATCCAGTCGCGCACGGATGACCGGCGCCACTTCCTCCACACGCTCCCCCGCCAGTGCCTCCGGAAGCGCACGCAGCAGGCCGTCGAGGCGCTCACGCAGCGGCTCGTATTCGGCCTGCACCGCCAAGGCGCCAGCGTCGCCCAGCTCATGGTCCACCACAAAGAGCCGGCTGCCCGATTGCTCGATGATCGTAGTCAGGGTGTCGGTGACGTAGGGCGACAGAGTCACCACCGTCATTGGCCCATGGCGGTTGAAGAAGGCACGCAGCACACCCAGCTGCGACTCCCAGAGAAAGCTGACAATCGCAGGTGACTTCACGAACTGACTCCGCTGTGGGTCTTGAAGTAATCGCGCAGCAGCGCGGCGGACAGGTGGTATTCCAGCCCGGAGACCATATCCACGCCCTGGCGCATGCGCTCCAGCGCGCCGGGCGCGACCCAGCCGTGGACCAGGGCCATGTTGCGGGTGTCGATGGCCTCGGCACGGAACCAGGCATCCAGCTGCGCAGCAACGGCATCCGGGAGCCACGGTCCGACCTGGAAAGCCGGCCGGGCAAGGCGCAGCGCACGCACCAGGATGAACAGCAGGTGGCGCGCCCTGAGGCGTGTGGAGTCGCTCTCCAGGGCGGCGGCGAACACTTCGGGGGAGGTCTGCAGCACATCCTGCAAGCCATCCAGGCCGTCACTCGCCCGCATCTGCCGCGCCTGCTGCTGGCGCAAGCTCCACTCCGGTGACGCCTCTACCGGCGCACTCTTCTCCAAGGCCACCAGGTAGCGCCCCGTCGCCTGGCAATCCAGCCGGGACACGACCTGCTGCTCCAGCAACAGCGCCAGGCGCAGCAACGAACCGTCCGTCTCCAGCCAGGAAAGCAGGCGCAGCCACTTGAACGGGTGCGGCAGGCTGGCAAGGAGGAATGCGTTGTCCCAGAGGCCTCCATAGGGTTCGAGCGCAACCAGGGAAAGACCATGGCGCGACGCAAGTGCAGCCAGATCGGCCGGTTCACAGGCTGCAGTGCCCCGTTCCGCCGGCACGTCCGCCAGCCTGGCGCCGTCGCCCGATGCGGATTGCCAATGGGCGACGGAGCGCATGCCCAGCACCAGGCGCTGGCCCTCAGCCAGCGCGCTGGCGTGCTTCGCCAGCAGGTCATCCAGCCCCTCCGCTTCGGAAAACGCACCGAACAAACGCAGCCCGCCAGACGCGAGCTGCCGGGCGGCGAAGTCCTCTTCCACGGCCGCGCGCAAGCGACGTACACCCGCGTTATCAAAAAGCTGCCCGCCGCTGGACCGACGCAGGTCGGTACTTGTCCAGTCCTGCATGTGATGGGTTTGATCGCTCATGGAATCGTCTCGGCGCCAGGCGCCCTCAGAAGGAATTGAGTCGACGGCCGAGGACGAATGCCTCGGCCGCCTGCATGCCGACACTGGCGCCACGCCAGCGTGCCAGGTGCTCCACCGCACGCAGCGAACGAGGATGCGGCCAGGCACGCATCTCCATGGCATAGATGTCCAGCGCCTGGAGCTTTGCCTCCAGGGTGTCCTCGATGTCGTTGAACCAGGTCGGCCAGAACTGCGGAGCACTCTGGCTCACCTGCCACTCGGTGGATGAAGGGATTTCGAAGAACAGCAGGGTATGGACCGGGTGACCGGGTTGCGGACGGCATGCCGTCACCACCGCCTCGTGCAGGCGTCGGTGATCGATGTTCACATCGCCGCTCCAGTGGGTGTAGACGATGCCGGGCTGGATACGGTCGACCAGTGCTTCGACGGGCTTGATGACGTCCAGCCGATCGAGCCCATCCAGGCGGTTGTCCGGCAGGTCGCAGCGCTCCAGCCCGGCTACGCCAAGATGACGGTTGGCCTGGGTACAGGCATCGCGCAGGGCCTGCTGCTCCGCCTCTTCCGGCGTACCGCGGCTGAAAAGTCCCTGAGCCATGATCGCCACATGCACCTCATCGCCCCGCGCCACATGCCGCGCGATGCTGCCGCCGCAGCCCAGCACCTCGTCATCCGGGTGGGCCGCTATCACCAGAACCCGCTCAGTTCCCATGGATGCCTCCCTGCTCAAGGTCCGGCTGGCCGAAACGCGACGCCAACTGCACCGCGGTATCCAGCAACGTATCAGTGGTGAAAAAGGTCTCCGCCGCATTGCGTCCGCACAGCAACAAGGCCGGGAAGCGGCGTAGCAGACGCTCGCGCAGCTCGCGGCTGGCGGCCTCCTGCGCCACGGTGATCTCCGGAAAACCGTTGGCCACCGGTTGCTCAAGGACCAACCGGGCCTGACAGCCCGCCCCCAGCACTCCGCAGCGCCGCAGCTCATCGAGGATGGCGCGAGCCTGCTGCTCGGGTTCCACGCCTACGGTATCCACGGCCTCCACCGTCATGCGCCGGCTGCTGCCCTGTGCAGGCAAGAAGTTCTCGTAAAGCGTGATGCGGAACGTCTTGACATCGGCATCGTTCAAGTAGAGGTAGTGGCAGTCGCAGGCCGGCGGCTGGTCCAGCACGAAGTGGAACAGTCGCAACGGCAGGAAGCGCGGCGGTGCTCCGTCCACCCGCTCCCCCATCGCGCGAGCCAGGTGAGCCAGCGGCGCGCTCCAGATCAGGTGCTCGAAGGGAATGTCCTGCCCGTCGGCCAGGCGCAACGAACGAGCATCCACCTCCATACGCTCCACCTGGGCGCTGGTCAGCAGGCGTCCGCCTCGGGCCTCGAAACGGCGGCACAGCGCGTCGATCCATGCCCCCATGCCCCCTTCGGCTGGATAGCGGTGCCGCACCGCACTGCGCCCTTCCAGGTAGTCGCGGAACGCCACCTTGCGGTCGTAGAGCGGCGAGCGCTTCAGCTCACGGCACACCTCGGCCGAGCCGACGATCACACGGCCATACCCGAGGAAACGGTGACTGTTGGCGCTCAGCTCGTTGAACGGCGCCTGATAGAGGCGCCGCAGCAGCGGAAAGAACACCGTTTCCGCCAGTGCATCCCCGAAATGCCGGCGCAGGGCTGCTTCGAGGTCAGGCGCCCCCTGGTCGCTGGACAGGGTATTGAGCAGCCCCGCCAGGCACGCCTGGTAGGCGGCCTCGGGCAGCCGGGTGATATCGATGAACTGGCTGCGGGTGTCGAGCACACCGGCAAACGCATTGCCCACCTGCAGCACCGGCACCTCATGCCAGGCAAGCCCAGGCACCTCGAACAGCAGGCCATCGACGACCGCATCGCCCGTCATTGCCGGGATGTGCGTGCCGATGTCGAAGACCTGCCCGCTGGCATCACGAAACGAGCGCAACAGGCCACCGCAAGCCGGCGCGCGCTCCAGCAACGTCACGGGCAAGCCGCAGGCCTGAGCCCAGGCCGCCGCCAGCAAACCGGCGATACCGCCCCCCACCACGACGACCGGACGCTGTGCGGTCATGGCTGCTCTCCCGGCTTGCGTGCCACCAGATTCCACGAGGCGAAGCGATGGCCATCGGCCGGCTCATGCCGGAGCGCCTGCTTCTCCTCCAGAAACACCAGTTCGAAACCGGCAAAGAGGTCCCGCAGGTGGGCCTCATCGGAAAAATGCACACGCCCCGTACCGGCAAACGAGCCCTGGGTGATGTTGGTACGGGTGCGACCGTCCTCGGCCATGTCCCCCAGTTGCGCATCCGAGTGCCGCGAGGAGTACCAGTCGATGCCGATGAACAGCCCTCCCGGTCGCAACGACTCCAGCACCAGGGACAGGCAGCGACGAATCGCCGACTCGCCGTTGCAGGTGAGCGAGGCGCGATCCAGCACCAGGTCGAAGCCGACCGGGAATGGCAACGCCTGAGTGAAATCCCCGTTAACGATGCACCCATTCAGCCCTGTGAAGCGCTGATGCAGCTGACCAACGATGGTCGGGCTGCCCTCCACCGCGTGGTAATCCACCCCCAGGGACTGGAAGAACGGAATATTGGCGCCCGCGCCGCAACCCAGCTCCAGCACTCGCTTCCCAGGGCCCAGATCGCGGCAGTGGCGCTTGGTCAGACTGACCACATCAGACCAGGGCCAGATGGAAAGGTGAGTGCTGGCGGCGTAGCGCTGTTCCCACTCGATGGAAAAACTCATGTCAGCTCCCTGAATCCAGCGCGGCTGTCGCCGCAATTCATCCACCAGTCCAGCACACCAAGACCGGGCACGAACGTGCCCCAGAGCTGGGGATAGGTGGGCGGCGTGAAGGCCTGGTACTGCACGGCAATGCCCTGCTCGGCAAAGGCGGCCTCGTCGAGGTAGTGGCGACCGAGGGCGCCTGAGAGGTAGGCGTCGGCCCCGAGGTCCAGGCAGATGTCCAGCACCAGCTGAGACTTGCGGCTGTCGATGGCCAGCTCGCTGGCCCGCACCACGGGCGTGTCGATACCCAACTGGTCCAGCCAGAAGCCCAACTGACGCCAGCAGAGTTCGGCGAGGTTGTCCTGCCGCTCGCCATAGAGCTGCTCCAACTGCGCGTAGCGTTCGGCGAAGCGTGGCGCCCGGCGGTAGTTCATGGCCACTGCCTTGAGGTGGTCACGGCGCCAATCACGGCTTTCATCAATGCGTGTCTCGCGCAGAGTGCTGGCCAGGTGGCCACGGCTGAGCACCGGTATGGTCAGCCACTGCGCGCCCTGGGGGGTTTTGATGCGGTTGCGGTTGATGAAGCTGTTCTTCTCGAACTGCACCGTGTCGAGGAAGACGAAGCGGTCGACCCGGGCGATGCGGTCAAAGTAGCCCAGCCACGGCAGGTAGGCCGGCTGGTGGATGGCGATCCGCAAAGGGTTAGCCTCCACCGAAGAGCCCCTCTGCAATCTGGTCGCGACAGGCGTGCCAGTGGTCCGCGAATAACGCCAACACCACAACATCGAAGAGGCCATCATCACGCTGCACATGCTGGCGTAACAGGCCCTCCTCTGAGAAGCCGAAGCGCTTGTGCAGCTTGGTCACCCGCTCATTGAAGGACAGCACCTCGCAGCAGAGCTTACGGATACCCAGTTCGTCGAAGATGTATTCCAGCGCCAGATACTCCATGACGGCACCAATACCCTTGGGCAAGCCATCGCGCTCGTCGGAGAGGTTGAAGGCCCAACAGCAACGCTGGTGTCGGCGCTCGATCAGAGAGACGGCTACGTAGCCGGCTGGCTTCCCGCGATACAGAAAGATCAAGTGACGGGCGTCTGGGTTCTGCAACTCGTAATGCAGCCACTCCTGGTGCTCTTCCCAAGCGATGACACGGTTGTTGTACATGCAAGAGCGGATTGATTCCTCATTGCGCCAGCGCAGGATGGCCGCCGAGTCACCCTCGGTAAGTGGGCGCAGACTGAAGTCCTTCCGACTGAAACCAAGACCCCTCATGATGCATCCCCCTTCTGGAAGTCCCCGAGAGCAAGCCATTCGCCCGCCCCGATGTCCCTGCTCGCACGACAGCCCAGAGCCAGGTCGAAATAGGCCGGAGACAGCCCGGTGCCGGGCCTGCGCAAGCCGATGTTGCCCTCCCCTAGCAACTCGCCAGCCGCGATGGGGCGCAAGGCTACGAGGCTGCGTCGAGCGAGCATTCGCATGTCCTCTTCGGCGCGGGTCGGGCGCAGGTAGGGCGAACCGATGATGACGTCAGCGCGGTGAATGCTGCCGATCCACTCGGCCAAGCCCTCGGGGTTCTCGGAGAACCAGTGGTCCGGCCCGGGCAGGTCGTGATCGAGGGTGAAGTGTTTCTCGAACAGGCGCGCCCCACGTGCCACGGCCAGGGAAGCAGCCAGCGGCCCCTGGGTGTGGTCGGAGAAGCCGGTCAGCAGTCCCGGGAAGGCTTGTTGCAAGGTGCCCAACTTGGCCAGGTTCACGTCCTCGTCAGGCGTCGGGTACTGCGAAGTGCACAGCAACAGCGCCACGTGGGCTCCCTCGAACCAGCCCACGGTCTCCAGCGCCTGGTGCACCTCGGCCAGGTCGCTCATGCCACAGGACAGGATCAGCGGCAGGCCCGCACCGGCGTAATGACGCAGCAGCGGCAGGTTGCTGAAGTCATCGGAGCCGACCTTGATCGCCGGCACGCCGATCCGCTGCAGCAAGTCGAGGTCGCTGCGATTCTGCGGCGAGGAGAAGAAGGTGATGCCGACCTTGGCGCAATGCGCCTTGACCGCACGCCACTGCACCTCACTGAACTCGTAGCGCTGGAACATCGCCAGCATGGACTCGGTGACGCTGCGCCCCTGGGACTGGTAGGTGAACATCTGCTGCGGGTCGCCGCAGAACTCCTCGGCCTTGAAGGTCTGGAACTTGACCGCATCGGCCCCTGCCTCGCGGGCGACCTCGATCATCCTCAGGGCCAGGTCGAGCTCGCCGTTGTGGTTGATCCCCACCTCGGCGATGCAATAGGGCTTCTGCTCGGGGCCGATGGGGCGCCCGGCGATCTGGAAATGACGTGTCGACATGCTTGCATCCTCCACGACCGGCTCAGGAGCCGGCCATTGCGTCCATGAGTGCGCGCCCGACACGGGCGACGCCGAGGCCATCGACCTGGTCCCAGGCCCGCCGGGACATGCCGCGCAGTAGCTCGGCGTCGAGGCCCTCCAGCACGCGCTGGTAGTCGGCGGATGACACGTCGGCGTGCTCACCCAGGTCGATGGCAAGGCCGAGCCCGTCCAGCCCCCGGGCCAGCTCACGCTGGTTTTCCGCCAGCACCACCACCAGAGCCGGCAGCCCAAGAGCACAGCGCTCCCAGGAAGACGAGCCAGCGGCGCCGATGGCCAGGTCCGCCACGGCCATCAGCCGGGCCATGTAATCGATCTGGCAGTGCAGGTGCCAGCCCTGGGCGGTACAGAGGCGCTCCAGCACCTTGTGATCACCGTGCCCAAGGCCGATGACCACATCCACCTGCAGTTGCGGCCGCCAATCTGCCAGCGCCTGCAGGGCCTTGAGGGTCTCGCCCTGGTCGTCGCCACCAGTGAAGAACACCAGCAGACGCTTCAGCTCACCGGCGCGCGGTGCGATTCCTTCACGGGCACACAGGAACTCCTCGCGCAGCAGGGCGTAGGACGGACCGAACAGCGTCGTTGCAGAGCAGGTCAGATGGCTGGCGTAGCGTGCATGCGGTTCGGCATGCAGGCCCGGGTCCAGCAGCAGGTCGCAGTCCAAGGGGCGGTTGGCCAGGTCGTCCAGCACCATGACGCGCGACGCATGACGACGTGCAAGGCCATGCCACTCGGCGTCCAGACCGTAGTGGTCGACGACGCACCAGTCGAAATGGCGTTCGCCCAGCAATCCATGCAACGCCTCGGCATCGGCGCGGTTATCGATCCGCGCTTCGGCGGTACAGGCCGCCGTCTCGTCAGCAGCGCTCGCGGGCAGCCTCAGCAGCGCGTAGTCGCTCGGCACCAGCGCAAGGGGCGCAGCGGGCAGGTCACGGCAGGCGAAGGTCAATCCGGCACCCTGCTCGTACAGTTCGCGGGCGAGCGTCAGGCAGCGCATCAGGTGGCCGCTACCCATGACGGGCGATGCATCCACACGAAACAGCACCTGCATCTCAGATATCCCCCTCCAGCAGCAGGGCGGCGTACATCAGCTCGGCACGGTGCCAGTCGTCGGGACCGTCGATGTCCTGCACCAGGTAGCGCGGCAGGATCAGCGGCAGCGAATGCGGGGCGTGTACCGCCTTGCCTGCGAGCCAGGCACTTGTACGCCCCCAGTAGAACTGACCGGCGTCATGGTAGGCGCGCTCCAGGTCCTGGGAACGGGTTTCGTAGAACTCGGGATAGAGCGACTCGACGCCGCCATCGGCGGCAACCCGCAGGGCACGCTGCACCGGCGAGGCGAAATCGGTGACGGTGAAGGCGAAATCCTTCTCCGGATGTGCCGCCAACAGTTCGAAGCCCTCACTGAGCTTCTCCGGCAATACCAGAGGGGCGGTGGCGTAGAGGCAGCAGGTGTAGTCGGGGTGGTCGCCAACGGCAGCCAACTCACGGAGCGCATGCTGGATGACCTCGACCGTGCCGGCATGATCATCGGCCAGGGCCGCCGGACGCATGAAGGGCACCTCGGCCCCCAGTTCGCGGGCCACGCTGGCGATCTCCTCGTCGTCGGTGCTGACGATGACGCGGTCGAACAGCCCCGACAGCAAGGCCGCGCGGATCGGGTAGGCGATCATCGGCTGGCCCTGGAAGAGCTTGAGGTTCTTGCGCGGGATGCGCTTGCTGCCGCCTCGGGCGGGGATGATGGCGACGCGGCTCATGGGCGCTTCTCCAACAGGAACCAGTTCATATCATCGGCCGGGAAGTTCACATCACGCCGATAGATAAAGCCGTAGTCCACCAGGCGCAGGTCCTCGTAGCGGTCGAGCAGCTCGCCGGCGAAGTCGCGCTTGAACAGCTTGCCCGTGTGCCCCCGGTAGCTGACTTCCACCGGTGAGGGGTTGTAGTACTCGGCGACGAGCACGTAGCGCCGGCTGGCCTCGTACAACTTGGCGTAGGCCTTGGGCAGCAGCTCGGGCGGCAGGTGGATGAGCACCCCACGGGTGAACGCCAGGTCCACCGGCTGGTGTACCGGGTAGTCGAACAGCGAGCCGTGCCAGACCTCGGCGATTCCCAGTGACTGGGCGATGACGTGGGCCTTGGCATTCAGCTCGACGCCATGCAGGGCGGCGTCCGGCAGCAGCCGATGCAGCGCCTGGAGGTTGAGCCCGCGGTTGGTGCCCAGCTCCAGCAGGCTGTCGAGGCGCCCGGCACGGCGCAGGGCCTGGGCGAAGAAGGCGGTGGCGCTGGCTACGTGGCGCTCGCCGTCGTTGCGGTCGACGTAGTCGTCACCGAACTCGCCCTGCCAGAAACGTTCCTGCTCGGTCAGTTCGCGCATAGCGCGTCTCCTGTCAGCGCAGGAGGGCGGTCAGTGCCTGCACCACCCGCTCCTGCTGGTCATCGGTCATGCCGTGGAAGAGCGGCAGGCTCAGGGCCTCGGCGTAGTAGCGCTCGGCCTCGGGGAAGTCGCCCGGGGCAAAGCCCAGCCGCTGGTAGTGAGGCTGCAGGTGCACCGGGATGTAATGCAGGTTGACGCCGATGCCGGCGGCCCGCAGCCCCTCGAACACCTCACGGTGGCTGCGGCGGATGGCGTTCAGGCGCAGGCGCACCGGGTAGAGGTGCCAGGCCGAGTCGGCCCCCTCCTGGCGGCCCGGCAGGCGCAGCGGCAGATCGGCGAGCAGCTCGTCGTAGCGGTCGGCCAGGGCCCGGCGACGAGTGACGAAGGCCTCCAAACGCTGCAACTGGGAGAAGCCGAGGGCGGCCTGCAGATCGGTCATGCGGTAGTTGAAGCCCAGTTCCAGCTGCTGGTAGTACCAGGGGCCGTGGCTGGCTTCGGTCATGGCGGCCGGGTCACGGGTGATGCCGTGGCTGCGCAGGCGCCGCAGGCGCTCCGCCAGGTGCGGGTCCTGGGTGGTGAGCATGCCGCCTTCGCCGGTGGTGATGATCTTCACCGGGTGGAAGCTGAACACGCTGATGTCGGCATGGGCGCCGCAGCCCACCGGGCGCCCGAGGTAGGCGGCGCCGACGGCGTGGGAGGCGTCCTCGATCACGCGGAAGCCGTAGCGCCGGGCCAGTGCGGCGATGCGCGCCATGTCGCAGCTCTGCCCGGCGAAGGCCACCGGCACCAGCACCTTGGGCAACCGGCCGCGCTGCTCGGCCTGGGCGAGGCGAACCTCCAGCAGGTCCACGTCGAGGTTGAGGGTGCGCGGGTCGATGTCGACGAAGTCCACCTGGGCGCCGCAGTAGAGCGCGCAATTGGCGCTGGCGACGAAGGTGTTGGGGCTGGTCCAGAGCCAGTCCCCCGGGCCCAGGTCGAGGGCCAGGCAGGCGATGTGCAGGGCTGCCGTGGCGCTGCTGACGGCGATGCCATGGGCGGCCTCGCAGCGGGCGGCGAAGGCGCCCTCGAAACGCTCGATGGCCGGCCCCTGGGTCAGCCAGTCGGAGTTGAGGGTCTCGACGACGGCGTCGATGTCCGCCTGGGAAATGCTCTGGCGTCCGTAGGGAATCATGCTCAGGACCAGGCCTCGGCCAGCTCGCGCAGCTCGGCGACGCTGAGGTAGTGGGGATTGCTGTCGGAGACGTACTCGAAGCCCTCCTCCACCGCCCGCCCGATCCCTCCCAGGCCGTCACAGGCGTAGTCGTACTGCATGTTGAAGTTGATGGAGGGGGCGATGACGAAGTGGCTGTCGAATTCCCAGGTGTGGGAGCTGTCATCACGGGAAATCATCATTTCGTGCAGTTTCTCGCCGGGGCGGATGCCCACCAGGCGATGGGGCAGGCCCGGTGCGAGGGCCTCGGCCAGGTCGGTGATACGTGCGGAGGGGATCTTCGGCACGAACAGCTCACCGCCCTGCATGCGCTCGAAGCTGCGCATGACGAAGTCGACGCCCTGGTCGAGGGTGATCCAGAAGCGGGTCATGCGCGCATCGGTGATCGGCAGCTCGCGGGCACCGTCGGCCAGCAGCTTGCGGAAGAACGGCAGCACCGAGCCCCGCGAGCCGACCACATTGCCGTAGCGGACGACGGCGAAGCGGGTCTGGTGGTCGCCGGTGATGTTGTTGGCGGCAACGAACAGCTTGTCGCTCAGCAGCTTGGTGGCGCCGTAGAGGTTGATGGGGCTGGAGGCCTTGTCGGTGGAGAGCGCCACCACTTTCTGCACGCCGTTGGCGATGGCGCCGTTGATGATGTTCTCGGCGCCGCCGACGTTGGTGCGGATGCATTCGGTGGGGTTGTATTCGGCAGCCGGTACCTGCTTGAGGGCTGCGGCGTGCACCACCAGGTCGATGCCACGCAGGGCCTGCTGGACGCGGTCGGCGTCGCGCACGTCGCCGAGGAAGTAGCGCATGCAGGGGGCGTTGAACTCCTGCTGCATTTCGTACTGTTTGAGTTCGTCCCGCGAGAACACCACCACGCGCTTGGGCTGGTAGCGCTGGAGCAGGCTGCGGATGAAGGAGCGACCGAACGAGCCGGTACCTCCGGATACGAATACGGACTTGCCATCGAACATGCGTGTTCTCCCCTGCCCTGCCGCCACCGGCTTCGCCGACGGCCCTGCGCCTGTCGTGCTGACGGAATTATGGCGTTCTATTCGGTTTTCAGGTCACGAAGCAAGCATGGTGCCAACCCACCGGAATGCAAGGCGACGCCGTGTCCCAGGGACAGGGCGTCGCCAGCAGTGCGCAGAAGGCCGATCAGTTGAGGAAGTTGAACAGGCTCAGGCCGTTGATCTTGACGAAGCTCTGCTGGGCCGCCTGCAGGATGGTGGACTGCAGGGTGAGACGCGAGATGGCCTCGGCGTAGTCCAGGTCCTCCAGCTCGGATTGCACGGCCTTGTTCACCAGGCTGACGTCGTCGACGAACCCTTCGGTGGTCTCCAGGGTGTTGAGGCGCGCGCCGATGGAGCCCTGCACGGCAAGCACCTTGGTGTTCACCGCTTCAAGGTTGGACAGCGCCACCGCCACCGAGTCGCGAGTCTGCAGATTCCCCACCGGGCCGTCGGAGGAGGACTGAAGGGCTTTGCGCAGGTCGGAGACCACGTTCAACAGCCCGCGCTTCTCCTGGGATGGGTTGCGGTTGATGCTGAAGTCGTCGCCAGTGGCGGGATTGCCGTCGATCTGCACCTTGACGCCGCCATAGGTGACGAAGTTAGGGGTGGCCGTGTTGGTATCGAACGCTCCGGTAGCCAACTGCCCAGTCGGCGGCGTCGCGGGGTTGTAGGTGGTCCAGTCGTAAGCCGGCGGCAGGGTGGCCGGGTTGTAGACCACATAGTTCTGGGAGTCGAGGAAATGGATGCCGATGGCATCGGTGGCCACTGGCGGGTTGCTGGCGGGGAAGATGGTGTCGTAATCGACCTTGTCTATCACCAGGCCCTGGGCGATGCGCGCGGTACTGCCGGTACCGACGCTCCCCTGGGAGGTGGTCACGCGGTTGGCGTTGAACACGTCCTCGAACAGCGCCTTGCCGTTGTCACCCAGGGCGAGGAAGGTGCTGCTGGCCACCTGCACCTCGCGCCGGCCCTCGTCGCCCAGGTAGCTGTAGGTGCCGTCGGCATTACGGACGAACGGCGCGGTATCGGCCTGGGAGCCGCCGAACAGGTACTTGCCGCTGGAGTCACGACTGTTGAGCAGGCTGAGCAACTCGTCCTCGCGCTGCTGCAGCTCGGTGCCCAGGGCTGCCTTGTCAGTGGAGTCCTGGCCACCGTCACCTGCCTGTACGGCAATCTCGCGGATGCGCTGCAGCACGTTGCCCACCGAGTTCAGCACCGCTTCCTCGGCGTTGAGGCTGTTCTTGGCGGCGGTGATGTTCGACTTGTACTGGCCGTTCAGCGACTCCTCCTGGCTGAGTTGCAGGAGGCGCACGGAGGCCACCGGGTCGTCAGCCGGCGTGAGGAGGCGCTTGCCGGTGCTGATCTGTTCCTGGGTGCGGGTGACGTTGGAGTAGTTTCGCTGCAGGCCGGCAACCTGGTTGTTGAAGGCCTGGATGGTGGAGATTCTCATATCGCATCAGCCTCAGTTGAAGGCGCCGATCAGGGTATCGAACAGCGCCCGCGCAACTTGAATGACCTGGGCATTGGCATTGTAGTACTGCTGGAACCGGATGAGGCTGGCGGCCTCCTCGTCCAGGCTCACAGCCGACAGGGAGTCACGGCTGTCCTGGGCCTGGGCCTGCACCGCCTCGGCAGCGGCCGCGTTGATCCGCACCTGGGAGGTCAGCGCACCGACCTTCTCCACCAGAGCGCTGTAGGAGTCGTTGTAGGTGGCACTGGTGGCACCGATGTTGACCGTCTGCTTGGTCTGCAGCCCGACCAGGGCGAGGCCGTTGCGGTTGTCCGCCGTGCCCTTGGTGTTGAAGGCCAGGGTGAAGCTGTCGCCGCCCTGGGGAATGCCCGAGACAGTGAACTCGTAGGTGTAGCTGTTGTTGGTGGACGGATCGGTGTAGTTCAGCCGCAGGGTGTTGGTCTGCCCCGGGGTCAGCGCCGTGGTCGAGGGTGAGACATAGCTCAGGGTCGCGCCAGGCGGCAGGGCGCCGGTCAGGGTGTTGGTGGTCGAGTCGAACGTCAGCGTGCGACCGGTGGTGCCGAACAGGTCCTGCAGGTCGGTGAGGTCGATGGGCGATGGGCCGTTGACCAGCGCCGGCTGCCCGATGGCGCCGGTACCCCGGTTGTTGGTGGTGGCTTCGGCACGGGCCGAACCGGCGAACGCCAACTGGTCGGCGGACTGCAAGGTCGCGCCGAAGTCGGCAGCGCCGCGACGGGTCGGTTGCAGGGTGAAACGGTCACCGGCGGCCGGCAGTGCGTTCAACTGCACCTGGAAGCCCTGGTTGACGCCCGAGGCGTCGGCGAAGCTCAGGGTGTAGGGGCCGGTGCCGGTGACCGTGACGGTCATGCTGGCGTTGTCGGACAGGCGCAGCGCGGTGAAGTTGGTGCCGTCGAAGTCCAGCCGGTAGTCGCTGGAGGTCATCTGGCTGGTGTTGGTGATGTTGAGGACACCGCTGGCCGTACCGGTGTTGGTGGTGGCCGCGAGTACACGCAGGGATGCAGCCTGGGCCGAGTTGATGTCGGCGAAGAGCGGGCTGCCGGCCCGACCGACCAAATCCAGGCCCTGGCCCAGTTGCTTGTTGACCGTGTCGCTGATGGTGATGGCGAGCTGGCCCAGGGCGTTGTAGGACTGGTCCAGCGCGGTGTCTCGGTAGGCGATCAGGCCGCCCATCTCGCCACCGGTCACCTGATCGGTGACGATCTGCGAGACGCCGCCGGTGATGAGCTCGATCTGGTAGCGCGACGGATCGTTGACGCCCGGCGAGGCTTTCAGGGTGGAGGCGGAGCTGCCCACCACCAGCGGCTGACCGGTACCGATGAACAGGCTGAGGGTGCCGTCCTTCTGCTCCAGGGTCTTCACGCCGACCATCTCGGATATCTGCCGGATCGCCTCTTCGCGGGCGTCCAGCAGGTCGTTGGGCTCGGCGCCGTTGGCACGCGCTTTGGCGATGGCGTCGTTGTAGGAGGCGACGTTGGCAGCCAGGGAGTTGATCTGGGTGGTCAGCGCATCGAGCTGACTGTTGATCTGCTCGTTCTGCTTGTCGAACTGGCCGTAGAGCGTGTTGAAGGTGTCCGAGAGGCTCTTGGCCTGGGACAGCACGGCCTCGCGCCCGGCCAGGGACGCCGGGTCCTGGGAAGCGGTCTGCAGCGAGGTGAAGAAGCTCTTCAGCGCCGGGCTGATGCCGGTGGTGGTGCTGGACAGCAGCGAGTCGAGCTGTTCGATCTGGCTCTTGAATGCCTGCAGTTCGCTGTTCTGGCTGGTGGCCGTGCGCAACTGCGAGGTGAGGAACTCGCTGGCCAGCCGCCGCACATCCGTCACCTGGCTGCCGGAGCCGATGTAGCCGCCGCCGGTGAACTGCGGGAGGTTGGTCTGCTGAACGGTCTGCTGACGCGAAAAACCGGGCGTGTTGACGTTGCTGATGTTGTGCCCGGTGGTGGTCAGCGAGGTCTGCGTGCTGCGCAGGCCGGACAGGCCGATGTAGAGAAGGTCAGCCATTGCTCATCCTCATGAGTTGGGCACCGAACCGACCGATGCGACGGCCTGGTAGGTCTGCATCTGGCGCGCGATCTGCGTGACCTTGCGGGCGTACTGCGGGTCGGTGGCGTAGCCGGCCTGCTGCAGTTCGCGCACGAAGCGCTCAGGTTTGTCGGTCACTGCCAGTGCGTCCTGGTATCGGTCATTCCCCTGCAGGAAGCTCACGTAGTCACGGAAGCTCTGCCGGTACGAGTCGTAGGCGCGGAACGAGGCCGCTTCCTTGACGGCTTCGCCGCCCTTGTATTCGGTGGTCACGGCGCGGGCGGACTGACCGCCCCAGCCGTGGGATTTGATGCCGAACAGGTTGTGGCTGCTGCTGCCGTCCTGCTGGCGAATGATGGATTTGCCCCAACCGGTCTCCAGTGCTGCCTGGGCCACCAGGTAGCGTGGGTCGACGCCGATGCTCTTCGCCGCTTCCTGGGCCATGGGCATCATGGTGTCGATGAATTCCTGGGGTGAACTGAAAGCGGGCTTGCCCGGTGCCAGCGGCGGCTGGGCGATGCGCCGGCCGATCACGGCGCTGTCGCCATCCACCGAGGCCACGCCCCGCTCGGGTGCGCCATAGGACTTGGCTGGCAGCCAATCGGAACCAGCCAAGGCCTGCTTGCCGTCTGCGACTCCGGCAGGCGGCACGATGCCGGCCAGCAGGCGGTCGGTGAAGCGACTGGGCAGGCTGATGCGGCGCTGGGCCAGCAGTTTGGAATCGTCACGCCCCCCTTCCGGCGCGGCCGCGGGGCTGCTGCCCTTCTGCGGCCACTGGGCTCCGGCGGTCTCGGCCACCTGGGCGAAGGGGTTGGCCTTGCCGGTGGACTTGGTCTTGCTCAACTGGCGGGTCAGCACATCGGCCAGGCCGATGCCGTGGCCCTTGGAGATGGTGACCGCGAGCTGCTGGTCGTACATGTCGCGGTAGGTCTTGCTCTCGTTGCTGTTGAGGAAGTTGCCTTCGGCGAAGACGTCGCCGGCAGCACGCATGGACTTGAGCATCTCGTTGACGAACAGCGACTCGAACTCCTGAGCGACCTTCTTGACGTTTTCCTCGCCGTCGCGCCCCTTGCCCACCTTGAACTGGGCCATGCGGTTCAGGTCGGTGAAGGCACCGGAGTCGATGGCCCCGCGCGTGGCGAGGCCTGTAGTGAGCCTGGAGTCCATGATCGCTACCTCAGATCACGATCAGGTCAGCCTGGAGGGCGCCGGCTTGCTTGAGCGCCTCGAGGATGGCCATCAGGTCGGAAGGAGACGCCCCCACCTGGTTGACCGCGCGGACGATCTCGTCCAGCGAGGTACCGGGAGCGAACTTGAACATCGGCTTCGCCTCCTGGTCGGCCTTGACCTTGGAACGCGGTACGACAGCCGTCTGCCCGCCGGACAGTGCGCCCGGCTGACTGACGATGGGGTCTTCGGTGATGGTGACGGTGAGGCTGCCGTGGGTGACGGCGGCCGGCTGCACGCGCACGTCCTGGCCGATGACGATGGTGCCGGTGCGTGAATTGATGATGACCTTGGCCACGGCCTTGCCGGACTCGATCTCCAGGTTCTCGATCACCGAGAGGTAGTCGACGCGCTGATTCGGGTCCAGCGGGGCACTGACCCGCACCGAACCACCGTCGATGGCCTGGGCGACACCTGGGCCGAGCATCTCATTGAGCTTGTCGACGATGTTCTTGGCGGTGGTGAAGTCCGGGCGGTTGAGGTTCAGGGTCAGGGTATTGCCCTGGTCGAAGCCGCTCGGCACCGGGCGCTCGACGGTGGCACCTGCGGGAATCCGACCGGAGGACGGGACATTGACGGTGATCTTGGAGCCGTCGCTGCCCTGGGCGTCGAAGCCGCCCACCACCAGGTTGCCCTGGGCGATGGCGTAGACGTTGCCGTCGATGCCCTTCAGCGGGGTCATCAGCAGGCTGCCGCCGCGCAGGCTCTTGGCGTTGCCGATGGAGGAGATGGTCACGTCCAGGGTCTGGCCGGGCTTGGCGAAGGGCGGCAGGTCGGCGTGGATGGAGACGGCGGCGACGTTCTTCAACTGCACGTTGCCCGAGCCCTCCGGGACCTTGATGCCGAACTGCGCCAGCATGTTGTTGAAGGTCTGCAGGGTGAAGGGCGTCTGGGTGGTCTGGTCGCCGGTGCCGTTGAGCCCCACCACCAGGCCGTAGCCGATCAACTGGTTGTTACGCACGCCCTGAATGCTGGCCAGGTCCTTCAGGCGCTCGGCATGAGCGAAAGTACCGGCGAGCAACAGGCAAAGGGCTGCGATGAATCGTTTCATGTCGCGCTACCTGCTCAGAACGGCCACAGCGGGCTCATGAAGAAGCGGTCGAACCAGCCCGGCTGGCTGGCGTCGGCGAAGGCGCCGGTGCCCGAGTAGGTGATGCGGGCGTCCGCCACGCGAGTGGAGGACACGGTGTTGTCGGTGCCGATGTCGTCCGCACGCACCAGGCCGGCAATGCGCACCAGCTCGTCGCCGGTGTTCAGGGTCAGCCATTTCTCGCCACGCACGGCAAGGATGCCATTGGGCATCACTTCGGAGACGGTAACGGTGATTGAACCGGTCAGGCTGTTGCTCTGCCCCACCTTCGAGGTGCCGTTGGCATCACGGCTACCCGAGTAACCGGCGGACAGCGTGAGGTCCTCGGCCTCCAGGGGGTTCAGCTTGGAGCTGGGGTTGCTGATCGAGACGCCACCGCCGAACAGGGAAGTCAAGCCAAGGTTGGCAGTGCTGTTCTTCTGGATCTGCGAGTTGGCGTTCTTGCTGGCCTGGGTCCGCTCGTTGAGGGTGATGGTGATGATGTCACCCACGCGGTAGGCCTTGCGGTCGTTGTAGAGGTTGGTCTCGAACCCGGGCTGGTAGATGGCGCCGTTGTTCTGCGCGGCCGGCAGCGGGGTGCGGGGCAACACCGGTGCGTAGTACGGGTCGTTCGGCTTGGGCGGCGGCGCGACGCACCCGGCGAGAAGTTGGGTGGCGAGCAACGGGGCGATGATGAGCAGCCGGTTCATGACAACTTACCTCGGGGGCGTTACAGGTTCTGCGAGATGTAGCCGAGCATGGAGTCGGCGGTGGAGATGACCTTGGAGTTCATCTCGTAGGCACGCTGGGTGGTGATCATGTCCACCAGTTCCTCCACCACGCTGACGTTGGAGTTCTCCAGGGTGTTCTGCAGGACGTTGCCGAGTCCGGTGAGGCCCGGGGTGCCAACCTGCGGCGCACCACTGGCGGCGGTCTCCAGGAACAGGTTGTTGCCGATGGCCTGCAGGCCGCCGTAGTTGACGAAGTCGGCGGTCTGGATGTTGCCGATCACCTGGGGCGTGGGGTTGCCGAAGGTGGTCACCGAGGCGGTGCCATCCTCGCCAACGGTGAAGGTCTGGACCTGGGCGGGCAGGACGATGGCCGGCTCCAGGGGGTAGCCCTGGCTGGTGACGATCTGCCCGTCGGAGTTCAGGTGGAAGCTGCCGTCGCGGGTGTAGGAGACAGTGCCGTCCGGCAGGAGTATCTGGAAGAAGCCGCGCCCATTGATGGCGAGGTCGAGCGGCTGCTCGGTGGTCTGCAGGCTGCCCTGGGTGAAGATCTTCTGGGTGCCGGCGATGCGCACACCGGTACCCAGCTGCAGGCCGCTGGGAAGCTGGCTGTCCTGGGTGCTCTGGGCGCCGGGCTGGCGGCGGATCTGGTAGAGCAAGTCCTGGAATTCGGCGCGGTCGCGCTTGAAGCCGGTGGTGGAGACGTTGGCCAGGTTGTTGGAGATGGTGGTCAGGTTCATGTCCTGTGCCGCCAAACCCGTCTTGCTGACCCAAAGTGCCGGAATCATCGTCATTCTCCTCGGGCGCCGAAGTCATGGCGCCGCGTACTGGTTGTTAGCTGAGCTGCATGACCCGTGCCATCGCCGCGGCGTCGTCCTCGGCGGTGCGCATCATCTTCACGTGCAGTTCGAATTGACGGGACAGGGAGAGGATCGCGGTCATCTCCTCGACGGCGTTGACGTTGCTCGCTTCAAGGAAACCCGAGGTGAGCTTGACCGTGCCATCCACGTCCGCCGGCTGTTTGTTCTTGGTATGGATCAGGCCATCGAGGCCCTTCTCCAGTTGCTTGGGATCGGGGTTGACGAGCTTGATGCGGTCCACCTCGGCCATCACGTTGGGGGCCTCGCCCAGGGCGCGGATGCTGATGGTGCCGTCGGAGCCGATCTCCACCTTCTGCTCCGGCGGGATGGCGATCGGCCCGGCGTTGCCGATTACCGGCAAGCCATTGCCGGCACGCAACTGGCCGTTGGCGTCCACCTGGAGGCTGGCGGTGCGCACGTAGCCTTCGCTGCCGTCCGGCGCCTGCACGGCGATCCAGCCCTCGCCACCGATGGCGATGTCCATGTCGCGCCCGGTTTCCTGCAGGGCACCTGGGGTGAAGTCGGTCCCGGGGCGTTCGCTCATGGCGAACACGCGCGCCGGGAAGGTGTCGCCGAACACGGGCATGGAACGCGCCTGCTCGAAGTCGCGACGGAACCCGGTGGTGGATACGTTCGCCAGGTTGTTGGCATGAGCGCGCTGGGCCAGGGTGTTCTGGCTGGCACCGGTCATGGAGATGTAGAGCATCTTGTCCATGGAGGTCTCCAAGGTGGGCTTTTGACGCCCGCATTGCTTTGCAGGGTCTACAGCAATTGCTGTGCCAAGCTCTTCAAATAGAGACACGCCATTGATAAACAAGGAGAAACTGAAAAGAAAAAGGCCTCACATGGAGGCCCTGGAATGCCGTGGCGGCGAGGGGATGCCGCCAGCGGCAAGGTCGCCGCCACCCTTTTGACGGGCGACGGCCACTCACTCAACGCAGGTTGATGATGGTCTGGGTCACCGCATTCTCGGTCTCGATGGTCTTGGCGTTGGCCTGGTAGTTGCGCTGCGCAACGATCAGGTCGACCAGCTCGGTTGAAATATCCACGTTGGAGGACTCCAGAGCGCCGGACTGCAGAGCCCCCAGGGTGCCGGCACGCGGAGTGCCGATCACCGGCTCACCGGATTCGGAGGATTCGACCCAGGAGGTCTTGCCCACCGGAGTCAAGCCCTGGACGTTGGCGAAGTTCGCCAGGACGACCTGACCCTGGAGCTGGGTCTGACCGTTGGTGTAGCGGGCGAAGATCATGCCCTTGTCATCGATCTGCAGGCCGGCCAGTTGCCCGGTGGTGTAGCCATCCTGGGCGACGCTGGCAACAGCGAAGGCGCTGGAGAACTGGGTGGAGCCACGGATATCGAAGGTGATGCTCGGGGCGGCTGCGGCACCGTTGGCGCTCCATACCGGCGGGGTGGCGCCGTCGGATACGGCCGGCACCCAGCCATTGATGCCCAGGGTGCCGTCGGCGTTAACGGCAAAGCCACCGGTGTTGGCGAAGGTGGAGGTGTCCAACTGGCCGGAGGCGGTGAAGCCCACCGGGGTACTCATGGGGGTGGTGGAGGCCGGATTGGTAGGGTTACGACCGTCGATCAGCACGTTCATGGTCCAGGTGTTCGCCGGCGTGGCCGATTTGACGAAGTACTGGGTCATGACATGGGGGTTGCCCTGGGCGTCATAGATGTTGACCGACGTGGAGGAGTTGTAGCTCTTCGGGTCGGCCGGGTTGAACGGCGACACCGTCGGCGGGGTGTTGCTGGAGTTCAGGTTGAACGGCTGGGTGATGGTGGTGGTGGCCTTGGGCTGCTGGTTGTTGGTCTTGATGGTGAGGTCACCGACCACACCGCTTTGCAGCGCACCACTAGCATCCACCGTGTAACCCTGGAGGCGGTAGCCGTTGTTGTCGACGATGAAGCCGTCCTTGTCGGTGCCGAAGTAACCGGCACGGGTGTAGCTGACAGCGCCGTTGTTGCTGGTGACGAAGAAGCCGTTGCCGTTGATGGCCAGGTCGAGGGCGTTTTCGGTGTAGTCGATGGTGCCCTGGTTGTAGAGCTGGGCGACGTTGGCCAGCAGCACGCCGCTGCCGATGGTCTTGCTGCCGGAGCCCAGTACGGACGCCGAGTACAGGTCCTGGAACTCGCCACGGGACTGTTTGAAGCCCACGGTCCCTGCGTTGGCGATGTTGTTGCCAGTGATGTTGAGGTCACTGGAGGCGGCGCGGATGCCGCTGAGGCCGATGTTGAACGACATGGGATGCTCCTGTTGCGCCGACAGCGTCGACGATTACTTACCGATGACCTGGACCTTGGAAAGCGCGATGCTGCCGAGCCCTGCGAGGTTGAGCGTCATCTCTCCGCCGTTCTGGCCCAGGGTGACGCTGTCGACGTTGGCCGGGAGGACGGTGCCCATGGCAACGGTCTTGCCATCGACGCCAGCCTCGGCCTTGAAGGTGTAGACCCCCTTGGCGACAGCATTGCCACTGGAGTCCTTGCCGTCCCAGGTGAAACTGACCGCACCGGCCTTCTGCGCACCCAGGTTGACGCGACTGACCGTGTTGCCCTTGTCGTCCAGTACGTTGACGTAGAGGTTGGACGTGGAGCTGGTGAGGCTGACGGTGCCGGTGAGCCCTTCGGCGGGATCGACCATGGCCTTGCTGGAGGGGACCATGACCTTGCGCCCCACCAGGGATGATGCCTGCAGTGCCTGAGAGGACTGGGTGCTGGAGAGGATGGTGTTGACGCTCTTGTTCAGGTTGTCCAGGCCTTCGACGGTACTGAACTGGGCAAGCTGCGCCACGAACTCGCTGTTGGTCTGCGGGTCCAGCGGGTTCTGGTTGTTCATCTGCGCCACCAGCAACTGGAGGAACTGGTCTTTGCCCAGCTCCTTCGGCTTGGTGGTTTCCTTGAGCTTGTATTGGTCCAGTACCGAAGAACTGGTGGTGGCGCCTACGTCAACGCTCATCTTGTCACTCCCTCACGCACTCACTGACCCAGGGTCAGCACGCGCTGCATCATCTGCTTGGCGGTGTTCATCATTTCGACGTTGGTCTGGAAGGCTCGGCTGGCGGAGATCATGTCCGCCATTTCCTCGACCACGTTGACGTTGGGGTAGTACACGTAGCCGTCCGCATTGGCGGCGGGATGGTTCGGTTCATAGCGCGGCACCAGCGCGCTCTGGTCCTCGACCACACCCAGCACCTGGACGCCACGACCGGACTCGTCTTCAGGCGCGAACAGGGAACCCTGGTCGCTGCCCTGGCCGTTGAGCTGGCTCTGGTACATGGTGGCGAACACCGGATGGCGGGCGCGGTAGGTCTTGTCGATGCTGGAGGACACGGTCTCGGCGTTGGCGATGTTGCTGGAGACGGTGTTCAGTCGGGTGCTCTGAGCACTCATGCCGGTGCCGGCAATGTTGAAGACGCTGGTCAGGGACATGGTCGTTCTCCTTACTCGCCACGCAGTGCGTTGACGAGCCCTTTGAACTTGCTGTTGAGCAGGGTGAAGCTGGCCTGGAATTGCACGGAGTTCTCGGTGTAGCTGGCCTGTTCCTGCTGCAGGTCGACAGTGTTCTGGTCGATGGAGGGCTGGAACGGGATGCGGTACTTGAGGGACTCATCCAGCATGCCAGTGCCCTCGGCTGCGATGTGCCGCGCGTTGGTCAGCGTTGCCTGGAAAGTGCCCTTGGAGGCCTTCTCCGCCTGCTCGGCGAGCACGGAGGAGAAATCCAGGTCACGCGCCTTGAAGTGGGGGGTATCGGCGTTGGCGATGTTATTGGCCAGGACCTCGGCACGCTGAGTGCGGAACCGCAGGGCGGACTCGTGGATGCCAAGGGCGCTTTCGAAACTGATGCTCATGTCTTCCAACCTTTGCCAGGCGGCAATGACGGTTTGTCTGCCGGACATTCAGCAAAGGCTGTGCCAATTTTAAATATCCTTTTAAAACAAATAGTTGAGGAATTTTCAGACGACAATCAAGGGCTGAACGGTAAGGCTTTGCCGCTTTGCCGCAGACTGGGCGGCAAGGCGGCAACGGGCATTGCCGCCGAACGGCAAAGGGCGGCACGGTCGAATGACAGGCACAAAAAAGGAGGCTTGCGCCTCCTTTCAGGATCACCACCGATTACTTCACCTTGTAGATGATGCCCGGGTTGCACTGGACCATCTGATAGAGATCCGGCAAGCCGTTCAGAGCCTCGGAGGCCCCGAGAAACAGGTAGCCACCAGGCTTCAGGGTTGCGTGGATACGAGTAAGGATGTCCTTCTTCACATCGGCGGAGAAGTAGATCAGCACGTTGCGGCAGAACACGATGTCGAACTTGCCGAGAGAGGCGTAGCTGTCCAGCAGGTTCAAGGCGCGAAACTCCACGCGATTGCGAATGGCTGGCTTGACCACCCAGCGCCCCGGCCCTTTCGGATCAAAGAATCGGGTGAGCCGCTCCTGGGACAGACCACGCCCCATGGCGAGGCTGTCGTATTCGCCAGCACGGCAGGCCGCAAGCATGGCCGTGGACAGGTCGGTGGCGACGATCCGAACACCGGCCTTGAGTTGCCCCAGATTGGTCCGCTCGAACTCGTCGATGGCCATGGAGATGGAGAACGGCTCCTGCCCGGAGGAGCTGGCCGCCGACCAGATCCGCAAGGGCTGGTTCGGATTGGCCTTGATCAGCTCGGGCAGGATGCGACTCTTGAGCACTTCAAAGGGGTAGGTATCCCGAAACCAGAGCGTTTCGTTGGTGGTCATGGCATCCACCACCTGCTCTCGCAGGCCGCTACGGGGTGCGTTCTGGATCTTCTGCACCAGCTCGCTCAACGTCTTGATGCCGTTCTGCTCCATCAATTTGTTCAGACGGCTGGAAACCAGGTACTGCTTATTGCTTCCCAGCAATATGCCGCAGGTTTTTTCCAGGAAAGTCCGGAACTGCTCGAAATCCAAGTTACCTGAAGACACTAGGGCCGCCTCATTCATCATCTGTACCTGGGGAACGAATCCCCTTCACGCCCCGTCCGCAATCCTGATCCGCTCGATCACCCTCGCGGCCAGCTCGTCGGGTCGGAACTTGGCGAGGAAGTCATCCGCGCCAACTTTCTTCACCATCGCCTGGTTGAAAACGCCGGAGAGCGAAGTATGCAGGAGGATGTGCAGCTTCTGCATTCTCGGATCACCACGTATTTCCGCAGTCAGGGTGTAGCCATCCATCTCCGGCATCTCGATGTCGGAAATGATCATCAGGAGTTCTTTATCCGGCGCCTTGCCCTGCTCGACCAGGTCATGCAGGTAGTTGTACGCCTGGCGGCCATCGTTCAGCGAGACCACCTCCACCCCGACCGTCTCCAGGCAGCGGATCAGCTGCTTGCGCGCCACGGAAGAGTCGTCGACGATCAGCACGCGTTTGGTAACGGCGCTGGCCTGGGTCTCGTGATCGATAACGCCCTCGGAGATGACCTCCGAGGTCGGCGCGACTTCGGCGAGGATCTTCTCCACGTCAATGATCTCGACCAGGTTCTTGTCGACACGCGTGACTGCGGTCAGGTAATGCTCACGCCCGGTTCCCTTGGGTGGCGGATGAATCTCTTCCCAGTTCATGTTGATGATGCGCTCCACGGAGCGCACCAGAAATCCCTGAACCTTGCTGTTGTACTCCGTAATGATCACGAAGCTGTTCTTGAGATCACTCAGCGGCTTGCGCCCTGTCGCCATGGACAGGTCGAGGATGGGGATGGTCCCTCCGCGGATATTCGCCACACCCCGAACCACCGGGCTGGACTTGGGCATGATGGTGAGCTTGGGGCATTGAAGCACCTCCTTCACCTTGAACACGTTGATCCCGTAGAGCTGGGGTCCATCCAGCCGGAACAACAGCAACTCCAGGCGGTTCTGCCCTACCAGTTGCGTACGCTGGTTAACCGAATCCAATACACCGGCCATGCCAGGACTCTCCCCTTTTGAGCTTCAGGACGCTTCGCCATAGATTAGCAGGCGGCACGAGCCTTGCTTTTTTGAATTGCATGAACCCGACAACGACGCTTTTCCGACACTTGATAGCACATCGCCGTCACCGGTCATGGGCCTTTTTACCCGTTTTATTCTGCCTGAGCCATAACGGCGCTTCGGCAGAAGGACTCACGCCGCCCGAAGTCCTTATCGGCTCCACCGAAGGGTTTCTTGAGTTCAAGGTAGAGGAATATCTCCAGAATAGCGGCATCGAAGGACGCTACGAAATCCAGGTGAATCGACTCGACCCGCGGCTACGTCTCGCTACCTGCGACAGGGATTTGACAGTGAGCCTGGAAAGTCCCACACAACCGGTTGGCCGTGTCACGGTGAAGATTCGCTGCGAAGGGGGCGCCCCGTGGTCTGTCTTCGTGCCTGCTCAGGTTCGTCTCTTCCGCAATGTAATAGTCGCCGCACGCCCGATGCGCAAAGGGGAAGAACTGTCCTCCCGTGACTACAACCTGGTCGAGCGTGACGTAGGACTGCTCTCCCAAGGCTATCTCACAGCACCTTCTCAAGCAGAAGGTCACAAGCTCACGCGCCCTGTTCTGGCCGACCAGATCCTGACGCCAACGCATGTGGAAATGGCTGAGGTGGTTCGCAAGGGTGACCAGGTGGTGATCAGTGCCGGGAACTCCACCATCCAGGTAAAGATGCCGGGCGAAGCGCTTTCCGCAGGCGCAGTAGGGGAGCAGATACGCGTCCGCAATCTCAACTCCAAACGCGTCGTCAAAGCCCGGGTAACCGGACCAGGGCAAGTGGAGGTCGCCATGTAGGCACGACTCTTGTATGGCTTGATGTCATTTCGTGTAGAGTGCCGGTTTTCCAGCGCCACACCGCGTCCGGGATTTTTTTCGGAAGTTGCCCTAAAGTTAGTTCGGGCCTGGTCGATAAGGTCGGTAAGCGTCCAAAACACCCAGAGGTTCTGCATCATGGTCATCGACTTCAACCGGCTCAACAATGCCAACACGCCCGCCAACGCGGGACGTACCGGCAACGCCGGAAAGAACGAAGGCGTTACCGCCACCCCGACCAACACCAGCCAGACCGCCAACGAGCCGGCTGCCACTTCCCCGCGCAGTGGTGAGAGCGTGCAACTGAGCAGCGATGCCCAGCAACTGCAGAAGGTCACCGACAAGCTACGCGACCTGCCCACCGTCGACCGGGAGCGGGTCGACAAGATCAAGCAAGCCATCGCTAACGGCACCTACCAGGTAGACAGCCAGCGCGTGGCAAGCAAGTTGCTCGACTTCGAATCCCAGCGCTAGTCCAAGGGCAGCGCTGGGGATATTGGACGCCCGATCCCCAGAGCCCGAAATGCAAGACTCCGAACTGCTCGACCTGCTCAACCACGATATCGACCACGCCCAGCAACTGCTTGAGCTGATCGATAACGAATTCAAGGCACTGACCGAACGCGACCTGCCGCAACTCGAGCAGATTCTCTCGGACAAGCAGCCCTTGCTCGCCCTCCTTGACCAGCATGGCCGTCTTCGCGCCGAGGCACTGCAAGCGCTCGGGCTAAGCGCAGACCGCGCCGGACTGACCGCCCTGGTCGAGCGCTCCCCAATCGGCGCCGATTTGCAGGCGCGCAGCGCAGCACTGAACGACGTGCTGGAGCAGTGCCAGGCGGGCAATCTGCGCAATGGGCGACTGATCCGCGCCAGCCAGACCAGCGTGGACAACACTCTGGCCATCCTGCGCGGCCAGGAAACTCCCAGCCTCTATGACAGCCGGGGAAGCGCCGCTAAAATCCCGCGACAGCGCCCGCTCAGCCAGGCCTGAAACAATAAGAAGCGCCAGGACATCGGGGCACATTGCCAGTATGCTGGCGCACCGAGCCCCATGTGTTTGGAGAGACCTGGACCGTGTCCAACGCATTCAACGAAGATGATGGCCCACAACCCCCCAAGGTGTTGAAGGCACCCGTGGAGATCCAGGCCAATCTTCGCCTCTTGCTGCAAAGCCATGACCCTCTAGTCGTTACCTTCCATGAGCGCAGCCAGCGCTTCCAGAGCTTCCTGGTGGAGGTCGACAAGGACCGTAAACGCGTCGCGCTTGATGAGATAGTTCCCAACGACGGCGAGCGGTTCATTCGCGCGGGGGAGTACTTTCGTGTGGAAGGCTTCCATGATGGCGTCAGAATCGCCTGGGAATGCCGCCAGCCCGTCCAGGTAGGCGAACATCAGGGAGCTCCCTGCTACTGGTGCCCCCTACCCGAAGAAGTCACTTACCACCAACGCCGCAACGCCTTCCGCGCACCCTTGCTGAAGGGGCAGCCCGTCCCCATCGAACTGGCCGGAGACCGGCTACCCATGGGGATCAGCGGCGAGATGCTGGATATCTCCGCCACCGGCTGCAAGTTGCGCTTCGCTGGTGACGCCACCCAACAGCTGCAGACAGGCCAGGTCTACGAGCGCTTCAGCGCTCGCCTGCCATTCGGCACCTTGCTCACCCCCATTGAACTACGCCACCTCAGCTACAACGACAAGCTGAACATCACCCTGGCGGGCGTGCGCTTCCACCGCATGAACGGCCCCGAGCAACGCCTCGTGGAGCGTTTCGTCTACCAACTCCAACGCGAAGCCCGCCGCTTCGACAAAGACGATCTCTTCTAGCGCCCTCCTCACCCGAGCCTTCAGCTCGGGTGAGGCGCCTCCGGCTCCTCGGGAGCTGGCTGCGTGAAAGCCTCCCCTGCCATCTGCTCCTGCACCATCTGCTCATCCACACGCGGGTCGAGCGCCGCCACCAACGGCGAACTCACCTCTGGTGTCGCAACGTGCTGCAGCGGAGCCTCGTCCACCCGGTGCAGACCCGTGACCTTATCGGGACGCACCCGCACCACCAGAATCAGCGCACAAACGCTGACGAAGGCATAGAACATGTTCGGCCCCAGCAGCTTCATCAGCGCCCCCGTCAGCAGCGGGCCAATACTCGCGCCCACACCGAAGGTGATCAGCAACATCGCCGTCAGCGACACCCGACGCTCCGCCTCGATGTGGTCATTGGAAAAGGCCACCGCCAGCGGGTAGAGCGTGAACTGCAGCATGCAAACCAGAAACCCCATGGGGAACAGCATCTCCATCGGCACACTGGGCATCAGCGCCAACGGCAGGGCCGCCAGCACCAGCAGCACCGATGCACTGCGGATCAGCATGGCGCGGTCGTTACGGTCCGACAGCCAGCCCAGCGGCCACTGCACCAGCAAACCTGCAAGGATGCAGCAGCCCATGAACAGGCCGACCTGCTCGGTAGTCAGCCCCTGCCGCGTGGCGTAGAGGGGCGCCAGACCGTAGAACGACCCCAGCATCAGGCCCGACACCAGCACCGTCGTCATCGACTGCGGCACCCGCCGGATGAAGAAGCGCGGCTCCAGCGGCGCCGGGTGCAAAGGCGCCGGGTGGATCTTGCGAGTCACCGCCACCGGCACCAGACACAACGCGAAGCACATCGCCACCAGCATCAGCAGTTCCGGGCCAAGGCCGGGGTGCAACACCAGCACCAGTTGACCCAGCACCAGGCCGAGGTAAGAGGCCAACATGTAGCCGGCGAACACCTTACCGCGCTGGCCAGGCTCAGCCTGCTCCGTCAACCAGCTCTCGATCACCATGTACTGGCACATCATCCCCAGGCCAACCAGCAACCGCAGAAACAGCCAACCAGGTACCCAGCTCAACAGGCCGTGTCCCAGTACGGCGGCGGTGACCAGCCCCGCACAGGCGACATACGCACGGATGTGCCCGACTCGTGCGATCAGCCGGTGCCCCAGCTTGCCCCCGATGATGAGGCCCAGGTAGTTGGCCGCCATCAGCGCACCGACCCACAGGCCGTCGACCTTGTCCGCCGCCAGGCGCAGGCCGAGGTAGGTACTGAGCAGGCCGGAGCCGATCAGCATGAGCAACGTTGCGAAATACAGGGCCCGGAAGGACTTCAGGACTCGACCCATCGGCTTTCCATGCGCTCCTTGAGCAAGGGCGGGCCGCTTGAGTGCGGCCCGCGATGAGGGGTAATGCTAGGGCCTGGTAGAAAGGCCGTCGAACGCTGGAACTCTACATTGCCGGATCAAGCCAGGGCTGCCAGAACACGACGCTCCCAGGGCGTGATCTGATCGAAAAAGCTCGCCAGCTCCATCGTCTTGGTGGCGATGTAGCCTTCGATGAACTCCTCCCCGAACAGTTCCCGTGCCAGGTCGCTGCGCTTCAGACGCTCCAGGGCCGCATGCAAGGTACAGGGCAACGACAGAGAGTCCGGCACCTCGAACTCCCCCTGGATCAGCGGGCTCGGCTCGATCCCCTGTTCCAGGCCATGAAGCCCCGCCGCCAGGCTGGCGGCAATCGCCAGGTAGGGGTTGGTGTCCGCCCCCGGCAAGCGATTCTCCACCCGTCGCGCAACGGGCGCACTGGCCGGGATACGCAGCCCGGCGGCACGGTTGTCGTGGGACCAGCACGCATTGTTCGGCGACGCGTAGGGGTGGCACAAGCGCTGGTAGGAGTTCACGTTGGGTGCGAACAGGGCGGTCAACTCCGCCATCGCCGCCTGCTGCCCTCCGATGAAGTGGTAGAACGCCTGCGACGGTTCGCCATTTGCCTCGGAAAAGATGTTCCGCCCATCCGCGCAGCACACCACACTCTGATGGATGTGCATCGAGCTACCCGGCGTATGCGCTAGCGGCTTGGCCATGCACACCACGGTCAGCCCGTGCTTGAGGGCGACCTCCTTGAGCAGGTGCTTAAACAAGAAGGTCTGGTCGGCCAGCAGCATCGCATCGCCATGCAGGAGATTGATCTCGAACTGGCTGACACCCATCTCGTGCATGAAGGTGTCACGCGGCATCCCCAGCTGCGCCATGCAACGGTAGACCTCCTCGAAGAAGGGGCGCAGGCCGCTGTTGGAGCTCACGCTGAACGCCGAACAACCGTCCTCGCGGCGACCATCCAGCCCAACCGGTGGCTGGAACGGCTGATGGGGATCGGGATTGGGCGCGAACACGAAAAACTCCAGCTCGGTGGCCACCACCGGCGACCAGCCGCGCTCGGCATAGCGATCCAGCACACGGCGCAGCAAGCCACGGGTGGACAGACCCGACGCGCGGCCATCCAGCTCATGGGCATCGCAGATCGCCAGGGCACGCGGCGTGTCACTCCACGGCAGGCGATGGACCTGCCCGGGGTCTGCCACCAATGCCAGGTCACCGTCATCACTGCCGTAAAAGCGCGCCGGCGGATAGCCGCCCATGATGCACTGCAGCAGCACGCCACGCGCCAACTGCAAACGCCGTCCGGAGAGGAAACCCTCGCCGGTCATCACCTTGCCCCGCATCACACCATTCAGGTCAGGCGTCACGCACTCGATCTCATCGACTCCAGCCAAGCGCTCTGCCAGCTCGGCCGGGATTGCCGTGTTCATGTTGTTTTCCTTGTCAGACATGGACCGCTGCGAATGGCGGCGCGCCCAAAATACTCATCACCTGTTCAATATTTCAAGCACATATGAAAACCCCCGCAGATGCGGGGGCTCGGTGATGCGCGGTTGGCTTAAGGGAGGTCAGCGCCAGTCCTTGAGCGCCTGGGTGGCCGCCTGATTCATGGGCTGCGCCAGAAGCCCAGTGGGTGAAAGGTTGACCGCGTAGACCGCCCCATCCGCCATCGGCAGGAAGGTGACGCGCTGAGCCTGGGCATCGAACAGGAACAGGTCATGCTGCCCCACCCTCAGCCAGCGCCACAGATCGATGCCATAGGGGCTACTGGCCAGCGTCGCCTCGGGGTGCTGCGCCAGTTCCTGGTCCTCGATGGCGAGGAAGCGGCCCGACAGTTTCTCCAGGCGGTAGCCGGACTGCAGGCCGATCAGCCGTGCCAACCCCTTCAGGTGAAGCAGCCGAGCATCCAGTTGCCAAAGATCGCCATCCAGCAGCACGCTGCGTTCACGACCGCCTTCCAACAGCATCACCTCGTAGCGCTGGGACCCGAGCGCCTTGAAGCTGAGTGTCACGATAGGCTTGCCGGTGTCCAGGTGGTCGTAGCGGGTCAGGTCCCAGGCAACTGTCCCGACCAGAGTAGCCAGGGCCACGAATGCAAGACCCACGGTGCCGCGCAACCAGCCGAGGAACCAGCTACGGTCGAACAGGATGCGTGCGGCCACCACGACCGCGAGCAGGGCCAGCAGGGCGATGCCCCAGGCCAGGCCGTCATACTGCATGGAACCCTTTCCTTCTCCACAAAAGAGCCGGCATTATGCGCACCTCCCGACGCAGCGACCAGTTGCCACGCTGCGCAGTCCGCCACAGATCGAGCATTTATGCCTTTCCCCATCGAACTCGCAGTTGATCCGGTCACCCTGCTGGTGCTCGCCGGCGTCGCGTTCCTGGCCGGCTTCATCGACGCCATCGCGGGCGGCGGCGGCCTGCTGACCATCCCGGCGCTGCTCACGGCCGGGCTGCCGCCCCACCTGGTACTGGGTACCAACAAGCTTTGCGCCACCTTCGGCTCTGCCACCGCCAGCTACACCTTCTACAGACGCAAGCTGTTCGAGCCGCGCCGCTGGAAGAACGCCCTGCTGGGCACTGCTGTGGGCGCTGCCCTTGGCGCGATCATCGCCCATTGGATGCCGGCGCATTGGCTCAACCAGATGCTGCCGGCCGTGGTATTCGGCTGTGGCCTGTACCTATTGTTCGGCCGCACCCCCGACGTGCAGCACGCCGCTGACGCAGCCATCCCCCGTGGCCGGCAATGGCCCCAGGGACTGGGACTGGGCTTCTACGACGGCGTTGCCGGTCCCGGCACAGGGGCCTTCTGGACGGTGAGCAGCCTGCTGCTCTACCCACTCGACCTGGTGCGGGCCAGCGGCGTGGCGCGCACCATGAACTTCGTCAGCAACGGCGTGGCACTGGCGGTGTTCATCATCGGCGGCCAGGTGGCCTGGGTACTGGGCATCAGCATGGGGTTGGCGCTGATGGGCGGCGCCTTCTTCGGCGCCCGCACTGCCATCAGCGGTGGGGCGAAGCTGATCCGCCCGGTGTTCATCTGCGTGGTGCTGGCGCTGACTGCGCGACTAGCCTGGCAGCACTGGTTCTGACAACCCCAGGCGACGCGCTACGTAGAGGTCGATGAGATAGCGGGCAATGGACTTGCTTGCCGGCAGCGGCGGCAGCACATGAATGGGGAACCAGCGCGCGTCCTCGATCTCGCCCGGCTGGGGGACGATTTCACCAGAGCGGTATTCGGCGTGGTAACCCAGCATCAACGAGTGCGGGAACGGCCAGCTCTGGCTGGCGATATAGCGAGGCTCAGCGATCTCGACCCCCACTTCCTCGCGCACTTCCCGGGCTACACACTCCTCCACCGTCTCGCCGGGCTCGACGAAGCCCGCCAGCGTGCTGTAGACGCCGCTGACGAAACGCGGCGAGCGCGCCAACAGCAGCTCATCACCACGGGTCACCAGCACGATCATGCTGGGCGACAGGCGCGGGTAGTGGTGCACACCGCAGCTTTCGCAGTGCATTGCCCGCTCGCTGGCCACCTGGACCATGCGTGCGCCGCAGCTGCCGCAGAAGCGGTGGTGGTCGGCCCAGGTCCCGATCTGGGTGGCGAAACCCAGCATGCGGAAGGTCTCGGCGTCACCCTGCATCATCAACTGGCGCAGGCCGACCCAGGCCGCGCCTGGCACGTCGGCGGGGCGCGCCAGTTCGAGGAGGAAGACTTCATCGTCACCGAAGTGGCCGATGCCATGCTCGGCAAGGATGGGCAGGTCCTGGCGCTTCAGCCAGTCACGGGGGAACAGCACACCATTGCTGTCCGCCAGGAAAGTCTGGCGGCAGTGCGCCAGCGCCCAGCCGCCAGGCCGTGCCGCATCCAGAAAGCTCGAACGCCAGCGCGGGTCGGCCATCTCAGGCCGCCACCTGCAAGCCCAGTGCCCGCACGCTGTCGGCCGCGAGATCGAGCACATCAGGATGGGCCTCAGGGCGCAGCACCGCGCCGCCCTCAAGGTAGTACTCGAGGCTGGTCAGGGCATCGGCCAGGGTCTCCAACATCTGCTCGGAGGGCATCTGCACGGCCTCCAGCATCTGCTTCTGGATGAACTCGCCACAGGCGCCCACCAGGTTGCCGGCACGCTCCTGTCCAAGGAACCACAGGCCACCGCGCACGGCCTGCAGGGTGCTGGGCACGTTGGCCAGGTGCAGCTTGTCGCCGTTGGACTCGAGGTAGGCGGTGATGGCGCGCTTGGCCATCGCCAGGCCGCCCTGGGCCTCGTCGATGACCACGATGCGCGCCTCGGTCAGTTGGTGCTGGGCGAAGGACTCAGCCTCGGTCATCACCGGGGTGGCCGCCTGGCGGGTATCACGGCGCTCGCCGCGCTCCAGGTCCGCCACCATGCTCTCGACATACAGCACGGCGTCGGCGAGCCGGTTGAGCGACTCCGGCGATACCGCTTCGCCTTCGGCCCAGCTGCCGACGGCGGGCAGTTGTGCCTGCAGCGCATTGGCGGCGGAGGTCAGGCCCACCATGCCAAGGGTCTTGGCCAGCTTGCCCAGCAGAGCGTGCAGGCTGCCGAGGCTTTCGGGCTGAGCGGTGCCGCGCTCGATCAGGTCGAGCACGTCCTTCACGCTGGCCAGCTCCTCGCGGATCGCCGAGGACAGCGAGCGCATGACGGCCTGACCGGGACCGGCCAGGCGCTGGTATTCCTCTTCCAGCAGGTGATCGGTGAACGGCATCGCCGTCATCCCGAACACGCTGCGGACCTCGGTGGCACGCGGGCCCTGGCTGTCCGCCAGGGCTACCAGATAGAGCAGCTCCTTCTGCAGGCTGCGCGGCGCTTCGTAGTGCTCGTTGGCCAGCAGCTGCTTGAGTTCGCGGTCGATGCGGGCGAACAGCTGTTTGCGCGACTTACGCGCGATCAACTGCCCATCCACCATCGCCTCCAGCGCCGCAGCGCCGATCCAGCACAAGCGCGCACGCGGGTCGATGGCGTAGAGGCTGTCCAGGCGTGCCAACGCACGGCCCATGAGCTTCAGGCTGGGCTGGGGGCTCTGCTCGCGGATGAAGCCCAGCAGGCCCACCTGGTACATCTGCCGCAGGCGGCGCGCCATCAGGTACTGGGCGCTGACCTCGGGCAGGCTGGGGACGGAGGGCACGCGCGCCTGGTCCAGACGCACGCTGAAGAAGAAGCTCTCCGGCAGCGGCTGTTGCCCGGCGGACTGACGCAACTCGTTGATCGCCGGCAGCAACAGCTCGGGCATTTCCTGCCGGTGAGCGTCGACGTTTTCCAAGTAGCGGCGCAGCACGTACAGCGCGTTGCTCAGGGCGGCAAGTTGGTTGTCACGCTCCTCCCCCACGCCGGCCGGGATGTCGGTGGCTTGTTGGAGAATTTCCTGCGCCAGCAGCTCGGCGCCGGTCAGTTCGATGAGGTTGAGGGTGCCGCGCACCTGCTGCAGGCTTTCGACCGCCTGTTGCAGCAGGCTGCCGTTGTGGCGGTCGACGATGAACTGTTCGAGGCTCTGTTCGGCCTGCTCGATCGTGGCGAACAGCTCGTCGCGCACCAGGCTGAGGGAAGTGGCTCCGGTGACCATGGGTCTAGCGCGCCTCCCGCGCGAAATACTGGTACGGCATCAGTCGGCGAATTCCGGTTTCTGTTTGTTCATGTGGGCGGCCATGGCCACACGCAGGTCGTTGGACTGGAGCATGGCGGCGTTCCAGGTGGCGATGTACTCAAGGCCATCGTCTACGCGGTGGTCGCGCATGTAGCGGATCATTTCCTTGGTGCCACGGATCGCCACCGGCGACTTGGCTGCGATGTCCCGCGCCAGGGTGAATACGCCTTCCATCAGTGCATCGCGGTCAGCGTAGGTGCGATTGACCAGACCGATGCTGCGCGCCTCTTCACCATCAACGGTGCGGCCGGTGTAGGCCAGCTCGCGCATCATGCCGTCGCCGATGATGCGCGGCAGCCGCTGCAGGGTACCCACGTCAGCGGCCATGCCGATGTCGATCTCCTTGATGGAGAACTGAGCATCGACAGTGGAATAGCGCATGTCGCAGGCGGACACCAGGTCGATCGCGCCTCCCAGGCAGTAGCCCTGGATCGCAGCGATCACCGGTTTGCTGCACAGGTCGACAGCATTGAACGAGGCTTGCAGCTCGAGGATCTTGCGCCGCAGCACCAGGGCATTGCGGCCCACGTCCTTGCCCAGCTGCGCACCGACGGAGGCCAGCAGCATCAAGTCGATACCGGAGGAGAAGTGCTTGCCGGCACCACTGAGGACAGCGACCCGGACCTCGTCCGTTTCATCGATCCAGCGGAAGATCTCGACGATCTCGGCCCAGAAATCGGCGTTCATCGCGTTGATCTTCTCGGGGCGGTTGATCTCCACGTGGGCGATCTTGTCCGTCAGCTCTACGCGAAAGGCTTTGTAGTCGGGCACGAAAGTTATCCTCGCCAGTTCTGCTGCTGGCCTATGAAAAGTGCGGAATTCCAAACCCGGCAACTATAACAAGCGGACACCGAAAGTCGAAGGTGGCCTCTGTGAAGCAGGCCACGCCATCGACCTTCAACCACTTGCCCTTGCGCCTTCCACACGGTTTCGCCACTGCCGCCAGCTGTATAGCGGGATACCGGCCATCAGTACCAGGAAGCCCCAGAAGATCGCCTGCTCGCCGGTGCCGTAGAGCGCCCAGATGGCGTACACGAAGCCCAGTGACCCCAACAGCAGGGCCCAACCGCGCTCACGCTCGCTGAATGCCTCGGGCTTGACTGCCAGCCACTGCAGCAGCGCGGCGGTGCAGAAGGCGTAGGGCACGACGCCGGTCATGGTGCCGAGCAGGATGATGACGTTGAACACGTCCACCAGCTCGCCCTGACCATCGACGAACACCAAGGCGGTCACCAGCACTGCCGAGACCAGCAGCCCGTTGGCCGGCGCCCCCCAGCGGTTGGTCTGGCCGAGCGAATGGGGCAGCAGCCCGTCGCGGGCGGTGGCCATGGGGATCTGCCCCTGCAGCAGCACCCAGCCATTGAGCGCCCCCAGGCAGGCGATCACCGCCCCGGCCGCGACCAGGTGGTAGCCCCACTCCCCCACCAGCACCCGCGCCGCATCGGCAAACGG
This sequence comes from Pseudomonas sp. ENNP23, assembly GCF_001728945.1. Taxonomy (NCBI): domain Bacteria; kingdom Pseudomonadati; phylum Pseudomonadota; class Gammaproteobacteria; order Pseudomonadales; family Pseudomonadaceae; genus Pseudomonas; species Pseudomonas sp. ENNP23. Next base: position 27,490 of record NZ_LYSP01000009.1, on the reverse strand, counting down.
TGCGCTGGAGCGAGCCAACTCTTCAGGCGGCAACGTACCCTGCACGGCAGTGATGGAGAGGATGTAGACGGCCGCCGCCACCAGGGTGCCGAACACCGTGGCACGGGGAATGGTGCGGCGCGGATCGCGGACATCGTCCGCCGGTACGGTGGCGGACTCCAGGCCGATAAAGGACCACAGCGTCAGCGCCGCCGTGGTGGCGATCGCCTTGGCGTAGCCCCCGGTTCCCGGCGGCAGCTCCTCCGGTGTGGGGATGCGCAGGTACTCGGGATGAAACGAGAACCAGCCGAGAATGCCCACCAGCAGCAGCGGGATCAGCTTCAGCGCGGTGAGGATGTTCTGCGCCACACCGAAGGCGCCGATGCCCCGCAGGTTGATCAGGGTGCACAGCCAGATGGCACCGATGGCCACCAACACAGTGAGCACCGGGTCGCGCAAGGCCGGGAAGAACACCTGCAGGTAGCCCACCAGAGTCACGGCGATGGCCGCGTTGCCGATCCAGGCCGCCTTCCAGTAGGTCCAGGCGCAAAGGTAGCCGGCGAACGGACCAAAGCCATCACGGGTGTAGGCGTAGGGGCCGCCCGCCCCGGGCGCGAGCCGCGCCAGCCGGGCGAAGGTGAGCGCGAGGATGACCGCACCGGTGCTGGAGATCAGCCAGCCGAACAGGCTGAGCCCGCCATAGGCCGCCAGGCTGGAGGGCAGCAGGAAAACGCCCGACCCGATCATGTTCCCCACCACCAGGGCAGTGCAGGTCCAGAACCCCATGCCACCCCGCCTCACCGCCGTTCGCTCGTCGCTCATCGCGCCCCCAGGCCGAGTCACTCCTTGATGCAATCAACGGTATAGCAGCGGCTCTGCGGGGTGTCCTGCTGCTGCAGGCCGTGCACATCGGAGTCGAAACCGGGGAAGGACTCGTCGAACGTCCGAGCGAAGGCCAGGTAGTCGATGATCGAACGGGTCTCTTCGGTGAAGCGCTCCCCCGGCATGATCAGCGGGATGCCCGGCGGGTAGGGCACCAGCATCACCGCCGCGATGCGCCCTTGCAGCGCATCCAGCGGCACCGCCTCCACGTCGCCGCGCACCAGCTTGTCGTAGGCGTCCGCCGGTTTCATGGCGGCGACCGGCAGGGTGGTGTACATGCGCCGCATCGCCCGCGCGGTGCCGTTGTCGCGGTAGCAGCCGTGGAGTTCGTCGCACAGGTCACGCAGGCCGAGCCCCTGGTAGCGGGCACCACCGGCACGGGCGATGGACGGCAAGGCGGTGATCAGCGGCGCATTGGCGTCGTAGAGCCGCTTGAACTCCAGCAGTTCGGTGAGCAAGGTGCTCCACTTGCCCTTGGTGATGCCCATGGAGAACAGCACCAGGAAGGAATACAGGCCGGTCTTCTCCACCACCAGCCCCCGCTCCCAGAGAAACTTGCCGACCACCGCTGCCGGGATGCCACGCTCGCCCAGGCGTCCGTCGGCAGTCAGGCCCGGCATCACCAGGGTGACCTTGATCGGGTCGAGCAGCACGTAGTCGTCGGCCACCTCGCCGAAGCCGTGCCAGTCAGCCTGGGGCTGCAACAGCCAGTCGGGGGTGCTGACCTGGTCGCGCCCCTCCACCTTCGGCGGCTGCCAGATGCTGAACCACCAGTCGTCCTCGGCCAGGTTCTGCCCGACGTTGGCCAGGGCACGGCGGAAACTCAGGGCCTCGTCGAAGGTTTCCTGGATCAGCGAGCGCCCGGCGGGGCCCTCCATCATGGCGGAGGCAACGTCCAGCGAAGCGATGATCCCGTACTGGGGTGAGGTGGAGATGTGCATCATGAACGCTTCGTTGAAGCGATCACGGTCCAACTGGCGGGTCTCGCCGTCCTGCACATGGATCATCGAGGCCTGGCTGAAGGCCGCCAGCAGTTTATGAGTGGAGTGGGTGGTGAACACCAGCGGGCCGCCCGCCCCTCGCGCGGTGCCCATGCCGTAGCGGCCGGCGTAGAACTCGTGGAAGGCCGCGTAGGCGTACCAGGCCTCGTCGAAGTGCAGCACCTCGACGCTGTCGCCCAGGGTCTGCTTGATCAGCTCGGCGTTATAGCAGAGCCCGTCGTAGGTGGAGTTGGTCACCACCGCCAGGCGCACCCTCGGCTCCCGTCCGCGGGCCAGCGGGCTGGCGTCGATCTTCGCCTGGATCGATTCACGACTGAATTCGCTCAGGGGTATTGGTCCGATGATGCCCAGCTCGTTGCGCTCCGGCATCAGGTACAGCGGGATCGCGCCGGTCATGATGATCGAATGGAGGATCGACTTGTGGCAGTTGCGGTCCACCAGCACCAGGTCATCGCGGCCGACCATGGAGTGCCAGACGATCTTGTTGGCGGTGGAGGTGCCGTTGATGACGAAGAAGGTGTGGTCCGCGCCGAAGTTCCGCGCCGCCCGCGCCTCTGCCTCGGCCAGCGGTCCGGTGTGGTCCAGCAGCGAACCCAGCTCGGGCACCGACACCGAGAGGTCGGAACGCAGGGTGTTTTCGCCGAAGAACTGGTGGAAGGCCTGCCCCACCGGGCTCTTGCGGTAGGCAACGCCACCGCCGTGGCCGGGCGTGTGCCAGGAATAGTTGGACTGCGCGGTGTGCTCCACCAGCGCGCGGAAGAACGGCGGCAGCAACCCCTCCAGGTAGGTGCGCGCAGCCCGCGCCACCTGGCGCGCGAGGAACGGCACGGTGTCTTCGAACAGGTACAGCAAGCCGCGCAGCTGGTTGAGGTCGGCCATCGCCTCGGCGGGGGCGTTCTCGATGGTGACCTGTTCACCCAAGGCGAAGATCGGCAATTGCGGCGCTCGCACCCGGGCGACGCGGATCAGCTCGACCACGTCATGCAGCAGGCGCTGGTTCTCCCCGGCGCCCTCCGCGGCCACCAGGATGCAGGCCAGCCCATGATGGGTGGAGGCGACGATACGCCCCTCGGCGGAACTGGCGGTGGAGAGGATGACGAAACCGTCCCGCTCCAGTTCGTGGGCGATGCCGCGCACGCGCTCCCCCGCGACGGTATCGGCCTTGATATCGCGGTGGACGATGAGGATGGGGAACTTCAGGTCTTTGTACATGAGGACGTCCCGGTACGGCGGGTCCATCCCGCCCAGGACGCCAGGGTAGAAGCTCGCCGGGAGTCGCGTAACCCCCGGCGCTAGCACCTGTAAGAAAAGGTCGCGCCGGTGAAATCGGCGCTGCTCACGCCTCGGGCGTAGTCGGTGCCTCCAGCTTGGCCCACAGGGCCGGGCCGCCGGAGGCCTTCTCGATCACCGCCAGCCGCTCCAGGTGAGCTGCCAGCTCCGCTTCGCTGGCCCGCAGAACGCGGCCGGGCGCACGGCCCTGAATGCGGCGGATGGGCGAGGCCTGGGGCCGACCGCCCTCGTCACCGCCCTCGCCCGCCAGGGACAGGTTGGTCTGACCACCGGTCATCGCCAGATAGACGTCAGCGAGGATCTCGGCGTCGAGCAGTGCGCCGTGGAGGTCACGGCCGGAGTTGTCGACGTCGTAGCGCTTGCACAGGGCGTCGAGGTTGTTGCGCTGCCCCGGATGGCGCTCGCGCGCCATCATCAGGGTGTCGATCACGCCGCAATGCTCGGCGATGTCGGAACGGTCGCTCTGCCCCAGCAGGGCGAACTCGTTGTTGATGAAGCCGATGTCGAACGCCGCGTTGTGGATGATCAGCTCGGCGCCCTTGATGAATTCGAAGAACTCGTCGGCGACGTCCTTGAAGCGCGGCTTGCCCACCAAGAACTCGTTAGTGATGCCGTGAACGGCGATGGCGCCTTCGTCCACTTCGCGGTCGGGCTGCAGGTATTGGTGGAAGTGGCGACCGGTGAGGCGGCGCCCTTCAAGCTCGACGCAACCGATCTCGATGATGCGGTGGCCATCGGTCACCGGCATGCCGGTGGTTTCGGTATCCAGTACTACGTAACGCATGTTCGATGCCCGTGGGGTGGAGGGTCTGGATCAGGAGGCGGTATTGCGATGGCGCATTCTAACGGGGGCCCAGCTCGCTGACACCCCGGTTCGCCAACTGGTCGGCGCGCTCGTTGCCCGGATGACCGGTGTGCCCGCGCACCCACTGCCATTCCACCTGGTGGCGGCTGACCTGCTCGTCCAGCAACTGCCACAGGTCGGCGTTCTTCACCGGTTGCTTGGCGGCCGTCTTCCAGCCGCGCTTCTTCCAGTTGGGGAGCCATTCCTGGATGCCGCGCATCACGTATTCGGAGTCGGTGACCAGACGCACCTGGCACGGCCGCTTGAGCGCCACCAGACCGGCAATCGCAGCCATCAGCTCCATGCGGTTGTTGGTGGTGTCGTGTTCGCCCCCCCAGAGCTCCTTCTCGGCGCCCTTGTAGACGAGCAATACGCCCCAGCCACCGGGACCGGGGTTACCCTTGCAGGCCCCGTCGGTGTACATCTCGACCCGTTCTGTCACTTATGCCTCGTGTTTCGAATCGCGCCGGCTGACCTTCGCCACCGGCATGGGAATCAGCTTGCCCATGGGCTCGCGTCGACTCTGGCGCAACGGGCGCAGGCCGACTACCAACTTGCGCGCCACCAGCAGATAGAAGCCGGCACCGAGCCACTGCCCGGCGCCGCCCCAGCGCTCCATCCAGGCCAGGCGCGACTGCCAGGCCGGTGAAGCGAGCGGCGGACGATAGCACCCGAAGCGGCGTTTCTCCAGCGCGAAGCCCAGCAGGTTGAGCCAGTCGGCGACCCGGCTCGGCGCGATGCAGCGGGCCTTGCCCAGGGCGTCCCCGGCGAAGTAATGACGCACGCCCCAGGCGCTCCAGGGGTTGACCCCGACGATCAGCAGGTGCCCGCCAGGGCGCACACTGCGCGCGGCCTCACGCAGCAGGCCATGGGGCGAGAGGCTGAAATCCAGCCCATGCTGCAGCACCACCACATCGGCAGCGTGTTCGGAGAGGGGCCAGGCGCTCTCATCGCAGGCGATCTCCACCCCCGACAATGGCGCGCCCAGATGGACGCTGCGCTGGATCTGCTGCGCCCCCGGCGGCAGTTCAGCGCGGGGGCCGTAGTGAACCAGGTAGCCGCCGAAATAACGCCCCAGTTCGTCCTCGAGCAGGCGCTGCTCCTCGAACAGCATCAGCCCACCCAGCGGGCCGGAGAACCAGGTGCGGGCGTCCTCGATCAACTCGAGCCAGGCAGGATCGGCCTGGGCGATGGGTGGCCTGTTCACGGAAACCTCCTGGTGATGGACACGGGGGCCGCCGATCCGGGCAGCACGACGGGCACTGCCCACACCGGCTCGACGCCCTGGGGCACGGCCCCTAAGATGCGCTTTTGCTGACAGACAGGCGAGCGGCCCATGATACAGATCGACCCCATCCGTGCCTTCTCCGACAACTATATCTGGCTGTTGCAGGATGCGACCGAACGACGCTGTGCGGTGGTCGACCCCGGCGACGCCGCCCCCGTGCTGGCCTGGCTGGAGGCACACCCCGGCTGGACCCTCGGCGACATCCTGATCACCCACCACCACGGCGACCATGTGGGTGGGGTGGCCGAGCTGAAGGCTCGCACCGGCGCCACGGTGTACGGACCGGCCCACGAGACCATCCCGGCGCGGGATCGGGCGCTGGAAGACGGCGAGCGCATCGAGGTGCTCGGCCTGACGTTCGAGGTGCTCCACGTTCCCGGCCACACCCTGGGCCATATCGCCTACTTCCACGACGACGCCACCGCACCGCTGCTGTTCAGTGGCGATACCCTGTTCGCCGCCGGTTGCGGACGCCTCTTCGAGGGCACCGCCGAGCAGATGCACGCGGCCCTGTCTCGCCTCGCCGCCCTCCCCGCCCCGACCCGCGTCTACTGCACCCACGAGTACACCCTCGGCAACCTGCGCTTCGCCTGCGCCGTCGAGCCGGGCAACCTGGCGATTGAGCAGCGCTTAGAGGCCGTGCGCCGCCTGCGCGAGGATGATGGCATCAGCCTGCCTTCCAGCATTGCCCTGGAGCGCGCCACCAACCCGTTCCTGCGGGTCAGGGAAGCATCGGTGATCTCAGCAGCCGACAAACGGAGCGGCAGCCACCACACCGCCCCGGCAGCGGTGTTCGCCACCCTGAGGAGTTGGAAGGACACGTTCTGAAACGCCCTTCAGGTCACATTCGAGCTGGTGAAAACTTGACCACCCCCGGGTCGGTTCCTAGAATCGCCCGACCTTTTTTCCCGGAAAAGCCCAGCGACCAATGCCGTCTACGCCGCCGAAAACCCTTGATCTAGACGCATTGGCAAGAGCCGTAAGGGCTGTATTGCTGGTCTCCGCAGCCGCCCTTACCGGCTGCCAGAGCATGGGCCACCGCCCCGAGGACGACAGCCAGGAGAAGGTACTGGCGGCCAAGCTGCACCAGCAGACCCAGTGGCAGGAAGAGGCGCAGGTCGAGCAGGAACCACAGGACATCTGGGAGCGCATGCGCAAGGGCTTCGCCCTGCAGGACGAGATCGGCGTCAACCCGCGCATCGAGCAACAGCGCCTCTGGTTCGTCAGCAACTCGTCCTTCGTCGAGAAGGCGTCGCAACGCAGCAACCCCTACATCCACTACATCGTCGAGCGCCTCGAAGAGCGTGAGATGCCGCTGGAGCTGGCGCTGCTGCCGGTCATCGAGAGCGCCTACAACCCCTTCGCCTACTCCCGCGCAGACGCGGTGGGCCTGTGGCAGTTCATCCCCTCCACCGGGCGTCACTTCAACCTGCGCCAGACCAACTGGTACGACGGCCGGCGCGACATCACCGCCTCGACCAACGCCGCCCTCGATTACCTCGGCCGCCTGCACGAGATGTTCAACGGTGACTGGCTGCTGGCCCTCGCCGCCTACAACGCCGGGGAAGGCACCGTGAGCCGCGCCATCGAGCGCAACGAGAAAGTGGGCCTGCCCACCGACTACTGGAACCTGCCGCTGCCCAAGGAAACGCGCGACTACGTGCCCAAGCTGTTGGCCCTTTCGCAAGTGGTCCTGGCCCCCGACGCCTACGGCATCGCCCTGAGCCCCGTGGCCAACGAGCCCTATTTCGAGGTGGTGGAACTCAAGCAGCGCATGGACCTGTCCCGCGTGGCGGCAATGGCCGACCTGGACGCGGATGAGCTTTACCAGCTCAACCCCGCCTTCAAGCGCCGCATCACCATGGACGGCCCGCAGCAATTGCTGGTACCGACCCAGAAGGCCGAGCAACTGCTGGCCAGCCTGTCTACCCTCGCGCCCCAGGACCTGGTGGAGTGGCAGGAGTACCGCGTGCGCAGCGGCGACAACCTGCAGGCCATCGCCAACCGCTACCAGGTGAGCGTCGCCAGCATCAAGGAAATCAACGGCCTCTCAGGGAGCCGCCTGCGCGTGGGCCAGAGCCTCAGCATCCCGGTGGAAGCCGGCCGCACCCCAGCCCAGCCGGTGTTCCAGAACCTGGCCCGTAACGAGCCGGCCGCCAAGGCGCGTACCTACAAGGTCCGCAACGGTGACAACCTCTGGCAGATCGCCAAGCAGACCGGCGTCCACGTGAATGACCTCAAGCGCTGGAACCGCCTGAACGGCACCCACCTCAAAATCGGCCAGACCCTCGCCCTGCAGGGCTCCAGCAGCACCCGCACCACCACCCGTACCGCGGCGATGACCGACAAGGCCGGCCGTGACGCGGTGACCTACTACAAGGTGAAGAAAGGGGATTCGCTGTACGTCATCGCCAAGCGCTTCAATGTGGAGATGAAGCACATCCAGCGCTGGAATCCCCGAAGCGGGCACGCCCTGAAGCCGGGCCAGACCCTGACCCTCTACCTCCCCTGAGGCTTGCCGATCGCCGCCAGACAGCGCCCAGCCAACTGGGCGAAGCGCTGAAAGGCGACGAACTGCTCAGGCTTCAACGCACGCCCCGAAGGGCGGCAGTCAGCGTAGATCACGCCGATCGGGCGCGCCCCGGCGAACAATGGCGCGATAAAGAACATCCCCTGGCCGAACCAGCGGCGCATGGGCTGGGTCATCAGGTCGTTCAGGCTGCAAGTGGCGGGAGTGCCCATCCATAACGGCTCGCGGCTACGCAGCACGTAGCTGAACAAGTGAGGCTGTTCCGGCTGCTCGACCGGTAGCTCGAAGCCCTGCCGCCAATCCTCCGCCGCCTCGCCCGCGACCCGCTTGACGCGGAAACAGGTCTGGCGGTCGGCAAGAACCGCCACCATCACACGCTCCAAGCCCACGCCAAGGTGCAGGCCACGCGCCAGCGTGTCGAGAATCAGGCCCACATCCGCCTGGCGGGACACCATCATGCCCAGGTCCTGCAGGGCCTGCTGCATCAGCAGCAGGTCGGGCTGGAGCTGGCGTGCCTTGCGCTGGGCCTGCTGCACCAGCAACTGCTCAGGGTCAGTGGGCGGAATGAGCGCACACAGGCGGCTGGCGCCGAAGGTCGCCGCCACCTTCACCGTCTCATCGGCACTGGCCAGCACCTGCTGCATCGCCTCCTCGGGGGATACACCGATGAACTGCGCCATCTGCGGGATCAGCATCGCCATCTGCGGCGAGTCCCAGCCCTCCAGCGCCGCCTCGCTGATCTGTACCCCAAGTGTCACGGCCCTCACGGCCGGATCGGCCTGGGCGCCGCCACCGCGAGCCAACGCTGCCACTTCCCCCAGGCTCCAGCTCTTGATCAGCCCGATGGTGAGGTGGCGGAAGCTGGTGCCCAACACCTCGCGCACTGTCTGCTCTTCGTCTGCACCGGGTTGTGCAAGGGCCTGAGCAAGCTCGTCGGCCTGCTCCCCTGCGCAGCCCCAGAACGCCAGTTCCCCGAGGCGATAGAGCAGTGCGGCGATGAACACCTCCTCCTGGTCACGACTGATCACATAGCCGGCGATGTTGCGTGCCTGCACGGCGGCATGGAACGAGCGCGCCAGCAGCTCCTGCAACTGCTCACGAGGGGCGCGGGTCAGCAGACCGTCGATCAGGCTGAGGGAAAGGCCGATAAGGCGAACGTTCTCGAAACCGATCAGCACGATGGCGCGGGAGATCGTGCGAATCGGCTCCTGGGAAGGGTTGTAGTACGCACTGTTGCCCACCCGAAGGACCTTGGCGGTCAGCGCGGCATCACGCAACAGCACGTCGGCCAATTGCTGGACGGACGCGTGATCGCGCCGGGCAAGACTGTGGAGGTCGAAGACGACCGCCGCTAGAGCAGGCAAATCCGCCTGAGTGAGCCTGTCGATCCATGACTGCAAACCATGGCTGCGTAAACCCAAGATGAGGAACCCCCGCACGTTTTGGAAAAGTGTAGTCAAAAGGCTGGCCGGCCCCACTCTGGGCGGACCTTTTTCCAGTGGATACAAGCTGTTACTGTACCGGCCAGAACGCCCGTCCTACTGTCCTTTCGGCGACACAGGACAAGGCCGCCAGTGGCTGCATCACGCGAGGTTTCCAAGCGTTGCACGGCTCACGGCACACCCCCTTCCCAGCGCACCACGGACCGGATCCCCACCTGATGCGTCACCTCCTTCTCCTGCTGATCGGCCTGCTCGCCAGCGCAGGCGCGAGCGCGACACTCAGCGAGAGCCATGGCTATGCCCAGTTCGGCGGCCTGAAGTACCCCGCCAGCTTCACCCACTTCGACTGGGTCAACCCCGAGGCCCCCAAAGGCGGCACGCTGAGGCTGATGGCCTTCGGTACCTTCGACACCCTCAACCCCTACACTTTCAAGGGCACCAGCCCGGTGGCCACGCCGAACTTCCTGCAGTACGGCATCTCCGAGCTCAACGAGCCGCTGATGGTCGGCACCGGCATCTATGATCCTTCGGGAGACGAACCGGCCTCCAGCTATGGCCTGATCGCCTCCAGCGTCGAGTACAGCGAAGACCGCAGCTGGGTCGTCTTCAACCTGCGCCCCGAAGCGCGTTTTCACGACGGCAAGCCGATCACGGCCTACGACGTGGCCTTCTCCTACCGCACGCTGATCGGCAACGGCCACCCCCAGTACCGCACCAGCCTGCAAGAAGTGAAGCGGGTCGACATCCTCAACCGCCACCGCATCCGCTTCGTCCTCAAGCGCGCCGGCAACCCGCTGCTGATCCTGCGCCTCGGCGAGCTGCCGGTACTGCCGCAGCACTATTGGAAGGATCGTGATTTCAAGGCCACCACCTTCGAGCCACCGCTGGGCAGCGGCCCCTACCGCATCACCCAGGTCCGTCCCGGACGCGGGCTGGTGTTCGAACGGGTCAAGGACTGGTGGGGCAAGGACCTGCCGGTAAACCGGGGCAAATACAACTTCAACCGGGTCGAAGTGGAGTTCTATCGCGACGCCAACGTCGCCTTCGAAGCCTTCAAGGCCGGCGAATTCGACTTCTACATCGAGCATCAGGCGAAGAACTGGGCCAACGGCTACCGCATCCCGGCCGTGGTCCGGGGCGATGTGATCCGCGCCGAAATCCCGCACCAGATCCCCACCCAGACCCAGGCCCTGTTCATGAACACCCGCCACAAGGTGTTCCAGGACCGCCGCGTGCGCGAGGCCATGGGGCTGATGTTCGACTTCCAATGGACCAACCGCGCGCTGTTCAACAACGCCTACCTGCGTGCCAACAGCTACTACCCCAACAGCGAGTTCACCGCCACCGGCAAGCCCGAGGGCCAGGAGTGGCTGCTGCTTTCTCCCTACCGCGCACAATTGCCGGCACAGTTGTTCACTGAGCCCTTCAACGTGCCGACGACCGACGGGCGTGGCATCCCGCGTGAAACCCTGCGCCGGGCGCTGGGTCTACTGGGCGAGGCCGGCTGGAAGCTCTCCGGCCAGCGCCTGTTGAACACCCGTGGCGAGCCGCTGCGCTTCGAGATCCTGCTGGTCAACCCCAACCTTGAGCGCATCCTCCAGCCCTACACCGAGAACCTGGCAGGCATCGGCATCGACGTGACCCTGCGAACCGTCGACCGTGCCCAGTACAAGCAGCGTCTGGACCACTACGACTACGACATGATCCTCATGACCCTGCCCCAGAGCCTCAGCCCCGGACTGGAACAGTCTCTGTACTTCCATTCCAGCCAGGTCGGCGTGAAGGGCAGCAAGAACTACGCCGGCGTCGCCGACCCGGTGGTGGATGCCCTGCTGGAGCGCCTGCTGGGCGCCCGCACCCGCGACGAGCAGGTGGCCGCCGGCCGCGCACTGGACCGCACGCTGCTGTGGCAGCACTACAGCATTCCCAACTGGTACCTCAACTACCATCGCCTGGCGTACCGCAACCGGTTCGCCTTCGTCACCACGCCGCCCTACACCCTGGGCCTGCGTGCGTGGTGGCAGAAGCCCACGGAGAACACCCGATGAGCACGAACTCCCTGCGCACCTGGTGCCTGGCCGGCTGCGGCGCCCTGCTGCTTGGCCTTGCCGGCCTGGCCCAGAGCGAACCTCGGCACGCCATAACGCTGTATGACGAAACGCCCAAGTACCCGGTGGGCTTCAAGCATTTCGCCTGGGTCAACCCGGACGCCCCCAAGGGCGGCACCCTGCGCTTGGCAAGCTATGGCGGCTTCGACAGCCTCAACGCCTTCATTCCGAAGGGCACGTCGGCCAGCCAGCTGGGGCTGATCTACGACTCCCTGACCTTCCACTCCCCGGACGAGCCGTTCACCGAGTACGGCCTGCTGGCGGAGAAGATCGAGAAAGCACCGGACAACAGCTTCGTGCGCTTCTACCTCAACCCCAAGGCCCGCTTCAACGACGGCACCCCGGTGACCAGCGAGGACGTGGTATTCACCTTCCAGACCCTGCTGCAGCACGGCGATCCGATGTACCGCCACTACTATTCCGACGTGGACAAGGTGGTGGCCGAAGACGCCCAGCGCGTGCGCTTCGACTTCAAGCACCCGGGCAACCGCGAGTTGCCGCTGATCCTCGGGCAGATCCAGGTCCTGCCCAAGCACTGGTGGAGCACCCGCGACTTCGCCAAGTCCTCCCTGGAACCGCCCCTGGGCAGTGGCCCCTACCGCATCACCCAGGTGGAAGCCGGGCGCTCGATCCGTTTCGAGCGGGTCAAGAACTGGTGGGGCAAGGATCTGCCGGTGGTCCGTGGCTACTACAACTTCGACGTTGTCAGCGTCGACTACTACCGCGACATGTCCGTCGCCCTGGAAGCCTTCAAGGCCGGGCAGTTCGACTTCAATCTGGAGTATTCCGCCAAGGACTGGGCCACCGGCTACGACTGCCCGGCCTTGCGCAAGGGGCATATCACCCAGGTGGCCATCCCCAACCACAGCCCAGTGGGCATGCAGGCCTTCGCCTTCAATATTCGCCGGCCGGTGTTCCAGGATCGCCGCGTGCGCGAGGCCATCGCCTCGCTGTTCGACTTCGAATGGACCAACCGCCAACTGTTCTTCGGCGCCTACAAGCGTACCCGCAGCTATTTCGAGAATTCCGAGATGGCCGCCAGCGGCCTGCCAGCCGAAGCCGAGATGAAGATCCTCGAGCCCTTGCGTGGCAAGATCCCCGACGAGGTCTTCACCCAGCCCTTCCAGCTACCGGTCAGCGATGGCAGCGGCATCATCCGCGACCAGAAGCGCCACGCCTACAAGCTGCTCACCGAAGCCGGCTACCACATCGAGAATGACCGCATGGTAGGGCCGGACGGCAAGCCGCTGAGCTTCGAAATCATGATTGCCCAGGCCAACCTGGAGCGGGTGATCCTGCCGTTCAAGCGCAACCTGGCCGAGTTGGGCATCGAACTGGTGATCCGTCGTGTCGACGTCTCCCAGTACATGACCCGCCTGCGCTCGCGGGACTACGACATGATTCCCGCCACCTGGGGCCAGTCGAACTCGCCAGGCAACGAACAGATGGAGTTCTGGCACTCCCGCAGCGCCGAGAGCCCTGGCAGTCGCAACTTCATCGGCCTGCGCGATCCGGCGGTAGACACCCTGGTGGAAGGCCTGATCCGCGCCGACTCCCGACAGAGCCTGATCGACCATGCGCGGGCGCTGGACCGGGTCCTGCTGTGGGGGCACTACGCCATTCCCAACTATTACGTCGACACCTGGCGCGTCGCCTACTGGGACCAGCTCCAACGCCCTGCCGCAACGCCGCAGTACGACCTCGGCCTGTTCACCTGGTGGCAGAAGCCCGGTGCAACGCCCGCCGCTGAGGCAACGGACGCTCCCGAGGCCCCGGCCACCGAACCGCAACAGGACGCCCGCTGATGCTCGCCTACATCCTGCGGCGCCTGCTGCTGATCATCCCCACCCTGTTCGGCATCCTGCTGATCAACTTCATCATCATCCAGGCCGCCCCCGGCGGACCGGTGGAACAGATGATCGCCAAGCTGGAAGGCTTCGACGCCGCCTCCGGCGGTGCCACCGGGCGCATCTCCGGAGGCGGCGGCGAGGTCTCGGTGGCCGGCTCCAACTACCGCGGTGCCCAAGGCCTGGACCCGGAGCTGATCAAGGAAATCGAGAAGATGTACGGCTTCGACAAGCCAGCGCCGGAACGCTTCTGGCTGATGGTGAAGAACTACCTGCATTTCGATTTCGGCAACAGCTTCTTCCGCGACGCCAAGGTCACCGACCTGATTCTGGAGAAGATGCCGGTGTCCATCTCCCTCGGCCTCTGGAGCACCCTGATCATGTACCTGGTCTCGGTCCCCCTGGGCATTGCCAAGGCGGTGCGGCACGGCAGCGTGTTCGACGTCTGGACCAGCACTGCGATCATCGTCGGCTACGCGATTCCCGCCTTCCTCTTCGCCATTCTGTTGATCGTGCTGTTCGCCGGCGGCAGCTACTACGACTGGTTCCCGCTGCGCGGGCTGACCTCCAACCACTTCGACGAACTGAGCCTGGGCGGCAAGGTGCTCGACTACTTCTGGCACCTGGCCCTGCCGGTGACGGCCCTGGTGATCGGCAACTTCGCCACCCTCACCTTCCTCACCAAGAACAGTTTCCTCGACGAAATCAACAAGCAGTACGTGATTACCGCGCGCGCCAAGGGCCTTTCGGAGAACCGCGTGCTCTATGGCCACGTGTTCCGCAACGCCATGCTGCTGATCATCGCCGGTTTCCCGGCGGCCTTCATCGGCCTGTTCTTCACCGGCTCGCTGCTGATCGAGGTGATCTTCTCCCTCGACGGCCTGGGCCTGCTGAGCTTCGAGTCGGCGGTCAACCGCGACTACCCGGTGGTGTTCGGTACGCTGTTCATCTTCACGTTGCTGGGCCTTTTGGTGAAGCTCATCGGCGACGTCACCTACACCCTCGTCGATCCGCGCATCGACTTCGAAAGCCGGGAGGGCTGACATGCGCCTATCGCCCATCAACCGCCGTCGCTTCGAGCGCTTCAAGGCCAACAAACGTGGCTGGTGGTCCCTCTGGCTGTTCCTCGCGCTGTTCGTCCTCAGCCTGGGTGCGGAGCTGATCGCCAACGACAAGCCCCTGGCCATCCGCTACGACGGTGAGTGGTACTTCCCCGCCTTCAAGCGCTACCCGGAAACCACCTTCGGCGGCGAGTTTCCGCTGGAAGCCAACTACCGCAGCCCGTACATGAAGGAACTGATCGCCGCGCGCGACGGCGAGATGTACTGGCCGCCGATCCCCTTCAGCTACGGCACCATCAACTACGACCTGAAGGTCCCCGCTCCCGCGCCGCCGTCCGCCGAAAACCTGCTGGGCACCGACGACCAGGCCCGCGATGTGCTCGCCCGGGTCATCTACGGCTTCCGCGTTTCGGTGCTGTTCGCCCTGACCCTGACCCTGCTGAGCGCGGTGATCGGCGTTACCGCGGGTGCCCTGCAGGGCTTCTACGGCGGCTGGGTGGACCTGGCCGGGCAGCGCTTCCTGGAGATCTGGTCCGGGCTGCCGGTGCTCTACCTGCTGATCATCCTGGCCAGCTTCGTGCAGCCGAACTTCTGGTGGTTGCTGGGCATCATGCTGCTGTTCTCCTGGATGAGCCTGGTGGACGTGGTGCGCGCCGAGTTCCTCCGCGGCCGCAACCTGGAATACGTGCGCGCTGCGCGGGCGCTCGGCATGCAGAACGGCGCGATCATGTTCCGCCACATTCTGCCCAATGCCATGGTCTCCACCATGACCTTCCTGCCCTTCATCCTCACCGGCGCCATCGGCACCCTGACGGCACTGGACTTCCTCGGCTTCGGTCTGCCCCCTGGCGCACCGTCCCTGGGTGAGCTGGTGTCCCAGGGCAAGTCCAACCTGCAGGCGCCCTGGCTGGGCATCAGCGCGTTCGCCGTGCTGGGCCTGATGCTGACGCTGCTGGTGTTCATCGGCGAAGCCGCCCGCGATGCCTTCGACCCGAGGAAGTGAGATGAGCGAGAACCTGATCGAAATCCGCGACCTCTCCGTCGCCTTCAGTGCCGGCAAAACAACACAGACGGTGGTGGAAGGGGTGAGCTTTGATATCCGCAAGGGCGAAACCCTGGCCCTGGTGGGCGAGAGTGGCTCCGGCAAGTCGGTAACGGCGCACTCCATCCTGCGCCTACTCCCCTACCCGCTCGCCAGCCACCCGAGCGGGCATATCCGCTATAACGGCGACGACCTGCTCAAGCTCCCGGAGGCGCGCATGCGCGGCATCCGTGGCAATCGCATCGCCATGGTGTTCCAGGAGCCGATGACCTCCCTGAACCCACTGCACTGCATCGAGAAGCAGATCAACGAGGTACTGGCCCTGCACAAGGGCCTGACCGGCAAGGCGGCCACCCGACGGACCCTGGAGCTGCTGGAGCTGGTCGGCATTCCCGAGCCGGCGAAACGCCTGCGCGCCCTCCCCCACGAGCTGTCGGGCGGGCAGCGCCAGCGGGTGATGATCGCCATGGCCCTGGCCAACGAGCCGGAACTGCTGATTGCCGACGAGCCCACCACCGCCCTCGATGTGACCGTGCAACTGAAGATCCTCGACCTGCTCAAAGACCTCCAGGGACGCCTGGGTATGGCGATGCTGATCATCAGCCACGACCTCAACCTGGTGCGTCGGGTGGCCCATCGGGTGTGTGTGATGCAGCGCGGCCGCATCGTCGAGCAGTCCGACTGCCAGACGCTGTTCAAGGCCCCCCAGCACCCCTACACCTGCGAGCTGCTGGCAGCCGAGCCCAGTGGCGGCCCGGTGCCCGCCACTGAGGGGCCGACCATGCTGGAAGTGGACGACCTCAAGGTATGGTTCCCGATCCGCAAGGGCCTGCTGCGCCGGACCGTGGATCACGTGAAGGCGGTGGACGGCATCGGCTTCACCCTGCGCCAGGGGCAGACCCTGGGCATTGTCGGCGAGAGCGGCTCCGGCAAGTCGACGCTGGGCCTGGCCATCCTCCGCTTACTAGGCAGCCAGGGCGCGATCCGTTTCCAGGGACAGGCTCTCGAGGGGCTCTCGCAGAAGGAAGTACGTCCGCTGCGCCGGCAGATGCAGGTGGTGTTCCAGGACCCCTTCGGCAGCCTCAGCCCACGCATGTGCGTGGGCCAGATTGTCGGTGAGGGGCTGCGCATCCACGGCATCGGCAGCGAAGCCGAGCAGGAAGTTGCAATCATCGAAGCCCTGCGCGAGGTGGGGCTCGACCCGGAGTCGCGCCACCGCTACCCACATGAATTCTCCGGCGGCCAGCGCCAGCGCGTCGCCATCGCCCGCGCCTTGGTGCTCAAGCCTGCATTGATCCTGCTGGACGAGCCCACTTCAGCACTGGACCGCACCGTGCAGCGCCAGGTGGTCGACCTGCTGCGCAACCTACAGGCCAAGTACAACCTGACCTACCTGTTCATCAGCCACGACCTCGCCGTAGTGCGTGCCCTCAGCCATCACCTGATGGTGGTCAAGCACGGCCAGGTGGTGGAGCAAGGACCGGCAGAAGCCATCTTCTCTGCCCCCCAACACAGCTACACCCGGCAACTGCTGGAAGCCGCCTTCCTGGCCCCGTCTACCGCTCACTGAATCCAGGAGAACAGCCACATGGGATTCCTCACCGGCAAGCGCGTCCTCATCGTCGGGGTAGCCAGCAAGCTGTCCATCGCCTCGGGCATCGCCGCTGCCATGCACCGGGAAGGCGCCGAGCTGGCCTTCACCTACCAGAACGACAAACTGCGTAGTCGGGTCGAGGAACTCGCCCGGGAGTGGAGCTCCGGCCCGGACCTATGCTTCCCGTGCGACGTCACCCACGACGAAGAGATTGCCGCTGTGTTCGAGGCGCTGGGCAAACGCTGGGATGGTCTGGACGTGATTGTCCATTCCGTGGGCTTCGCCCCCGGCGACCAACTGGATGGCGACTTCACCGAGGTCATCAGCCGCGACGGTTTCCGCATCGCCCACGACATCAGCGCCTACAGCTTCATCGCCCTGGCCAAGGCTGGCCGCGCGCTGATGAAAGGCCGCCAGGGCAGCCTGCTCACCCTCTCCTACCTCGGCGCCGAGCGCACACTGCCCAACTACAACGTGATGGGCATGGCCAAGGCGAGCCTTGAGGCCGGCGTCCGTTACCTGGCCAGCAGCCTGGGCGCGGAAGGTACCCGGGTGAACGCCATCTCCGCAGGCCCGATCCGCACCCTGACAGCCTCGGGCATCAAACACTTCCGCAAGATGCTGGCGGAAAACGAGCGCCAGACGCCCCTGCGCCGCAACGTGACCATCGAGGAAGTGGGCAATGCGGCGGCCTTCCTCTGTTCGGACCTGGCCTCGGGTATAAGCGGCGAGATCCTCTACGTGGACGGCGGCTTCAACACCACTGCCATGGGGCCAATTGAAGACTGATCCCCCACTGCCGAACTGAGCCCGGCCTGTGCGGGCTTTTCATTTCCTGCGGGCAAGAAAAAACCGCCCGAAGGCGGTTTTTCATCAACCAACACCGATCAGTAACGCTCGATCTTCGCGTCGGCTTCCAGCTGGCGACGGTAGGCCGCGAAATCCTGCTGGCCACTGCGGGACGCCAGGAAGCGGCTGTACATGGCCTTGTCTTGCTCAGACAGAGTCTCGTCGGGCTGGCTGACACCGTTCAGGCGCACCAGTACATAGTCACCGTTCTTCAGCGCCACGGAGGTAAAGCTGGGCTTGTCGGCAGCAGCCGGCTTGGGCATGCGGAACACGGCCTGCAGCAGGGAAGGATCGACACCCTCCTGGCCACGGGTGGCGGCTTCCACCACGTTCCAGGTCTGGCCGTCCTGGGCCTGGTCAACCGGGGTCTTGCCTTCGCGCAGGCTGGCCAGCAGGGCATCGCCCTTGGCCTTGACGGCCTCGGTGGCTTTCTCCTGCTGGAGGTGCTGACGAATGCTGTCCTGCACGGAAGCCAGCTCAAGCTGCTCAGGCTTCTTGTGTTCCTTCACGCGCAAGGCAACTACGGTTTCCGGGTCCAGCTCGATGGCCGAGCTGTTGGCGCCGTCTTCCAGCACTTCGGTGCTGAAGGCGGCCTGCAGGACCTGGCGATTGGCAGCAAGGCCTTCACCACCTTCACGACCGAAGGGGGCGCTGATCTTCACTTCAAGCCCCAGCTCCTGTGCCGGCTGGCTCAGGTCGGAGGCTTCGAAGGCGGAGTCTTCCAGCTGCTTGGTCACTTCGACGAAACGCTGCTCAACGCGTTGCGCCTTGAGGTCGCGCTCCATCTTGTCCTTCAGGCTGGCGAAGCTGGGCACCTCCGGCGCCTGAACGGCCAGCAGTTTGATCAGGTGAAGGCCGTAGGGCGTGCGCACCGGTGCGGAGACCTCGCCTTGCTTGAGGGCGTAGAGGGCATCCTCGAAGGCGGGCTCGTAGACTCCACGGCCGGCAAAGCCGAGATCACCACCGTTGGTAGCCGAACCAGGGTCCTCGGAGAACTCCTTGGCCAGGGCAGCGAAATCTTCACCCTTGTTCAAGCGCTGCTTGATCTCGTCGATCTTCGCCTTGGCCTGTTCCTCGGTCTGCTTGTCGTTGACCTCTACCAGGATATGAGCGGCATCACGCTGCTCGGACAAGTTGGAGATTTCCTTCTCGTACTGGGCCTTGAGCTCGTCATCGCTCACAGAGACTTGGCTGAAGAACGCATCCTTCTTCAGCTCGACGTACTCCAGCACAACCTGCTCTGGGCTCATGAACTGGGCCTTGTGCTCGTCGTAGTAGGCCTTGATCTCGTCATCACTGACTTGAGTCGCCTTGAGGTCGGCTTTGAAGGTCAGGGTGGCGAAATCGCGGGTCTGCTTCTCCAGGCGGGCAAAGGCACGAACCTCGTCTTCGGTCACGAAGCCGCTCCCGGCAAGGCCAGCACGCAGTTGGCCGATGAGCATCTCGCGCTCCAGCTCCTGGCGGTACTGCAGGCGGGTGTAGCCCATCTGGCGCAGGACCATGTCGAAGCGGTCTGCACTGAACTTGCCGTTGTCCTGGAACTCGGGCGTCTGGACGATCAATTGGTCGATCGCCTGCTGTGAAAACGCAAAATGCGCGCTCTTGGCGCCCTGCAGCAGCAGGCTGCGGTCGATCAGCCCCTTGAGGGCCGCTTCACGCAGCAGCTTGTCATCCAGCATGGAGGCATCGAAATCCTTACCAAGCTGCTGCATCAACTGGCGACGCTGCATGTCCACGGCTTGCGACAGTTGGTTCTGGGAGATTTCCTCACCATTGACCTCGGCTGCCGTCTGACGATGGCTGGTGGCATTGAAAATGGCATCGAAACCGGTCAGCGCCAGCAGAGCGATGATGACGCCGATGATGGTCTTGGCAATCCACCCCTGTGAATTGTCCCTGATGTTCTGCAGCATGGTTCCCCCAGAAACGACTGTACTGACTCAAACAGCCGTGCAGAGCGGGTAAAAGTTGGGTCCGGATAAAAGAAAGGCGCATCCGAGGATGCGCCTTCTCTTAACTGTCGGGGTAGCCGGAGGGTTGCCCCTCGGCAGGCTGACTGCCTTGCTTCCCCGAGCCGCCTCCGCGGTTAGTCCGGAAGCGGATGGGCAAAGCCAGAGGGACGCTTAGTTGACGGCGTCTTTCAGAGCTTTACCAGCCTTGAAACCGGGGATCTTGGCAGCGTCGATCTTGATCGGCTTGCCAGTCTGCGGGTTGCGGCCAGTGCGAGCAGCGCGCTCTTTGACAGCGAAGGTACCGAAACCTACCAGCACCACGGAATCACCAGCCTTCAGAGCGCCAGTGACGGATTCGATCACTGCGTCCAGCGCACGGCCAGCGACAGCTTTCGGGATATCAGCGGATGCGGCGATGGCATCAATCAGTTCCGACTTGTTCACTCTTAAGTCCCCTTATATCTGTTGAGTTTGTTTCTTAGTTCTTCGGTGTAAGCAAAGCGGGTGCTGGATGGCCTGCTGACACATAGGAGCCGCTTTATAACAAGGGCTCGAAAAATGTGTCAAGAAAGCCCCCCGGCTAATGCGTGCTGATTCGCTCCTTGGAATCAGGCTCGCGCTTTTCATCCTTTGCAACCATCTCGGGAGCCGCATCGGGCAAGGGCTCCGGCGCGTATTGCAGCGCAATTTGCAGGACCTCGTCAATCCATTTAACGGGTTTAATATTCAGATCCTGCTTGATGTTTTCAGGGATTTCTTTCAAATCACGGACGTTTTCTTCGGGAATGATCACAGTTTTGATACCGCCCCGATGAGCCGCCAGCAATTTCTCTTTCAAACCTCCAATTGCAAGCACTTGGCCACGCAGGGTGATTTCCCCTGTCATGGCGACATCAGCACGCACAGGGATTTGCGTCATGGCCGACACAAGGGCTGTACACATGCCGATGCCCGCACTGGGGCCGTCCTTCGGTGTAGCCCCCTCGGGCATGTGGATATGGATGTCACGCTTCTCATGGAAATCAGCCGGAATGCCGAGGCTCTTCGCGCGACTACGCACCACGGTAAGTGCGGCGGTAATGGACTCCACCATCACATCCCCCAGCGAACCGGTCTTGGTGAGCTGCCCCTTGCCCGGAACGACCGCAGCCTCGATGGTCAGTAACTCACCACCGACCTGAGTCCACGCCAAGCCTGTCACTTGGCCGATCTGGTCCTGTAGCTCAGCCAGCCCGTAGCGGAATTTGCGCACGCCAAGGAAGTGCTCCAGCGAGTCGGCAGTCACTATCACACTGAAACGCTTCTCACGGGCGTGTTCCTTAACAGCCTTGCGACACACCTTGGCGATCTGGCGCTCCAGGCTACGCACACCGGCCTCTCGGGTGTAATAGCGGATGATGTCGCGGATCGCGACCTCCTCGAATGCCAACTCACCTTTCTTCAAGCCGTTGGCCTGGGTCTGCTTCGGAGCGAGATACTTGGTGGCGATGTTTACCTTCTCGTCCTCGGTATAGCCAGGCAGACGGATCACCTCCATGCGATCCAGCAGCGGCGCCGGAATGTTCATGGAGTTCGCGGTGCAGAGGAACATCACATCCGAAAGGTCGTAGTCGACCTCAAGATAATGGTCGTTGAAATTGTGATTCTGCTCCGGGTCAAGGACCTCAAGCAGCGCAGAAGCCGGGTCGCCGCGCATGTCGCTGCCCATCTTGTCGATCTCGTCGAGCAGGAAGAGCGGGTTGCGAACCCCAACCTTGGTCATCTTCTGGATGAGACGGCCCGGCATGGAGCCGATATAGGTACGGCGGTGACCACGAATCTCGGCTTCGTCACGCACGCCACCCAGCGCCATGCGGATGAATTTGCGGTTGGTAGCACGCGCGATGGACTCTGCCAACGAAGTCTTGCCCACGCCAGGCGGGCCAACCAGACAAAGGACAGGGCCTTTCACTTTCTTGACACGCTTTTGCACAGCGAGGTATTCGAGAATCCGCTCCTTGACCTCTTCCAGGCCATAGTGATCGGCATCCAGGATCTCCTCGGCCTTGACCAGATCCAGGCGAACCTTGCTCTCAGCCTTCCACGGCACGTTCACCAGCCAGTCGATGTAGGAACGAACGACCGTGGCTTCCGCCGACATGGGCGACATCTGCTTGAGCTTGTTCAACTCAGCGTTGGCCTTGGTGAGGGCTTCCTTGGTAAGGCCTGCGTTTTCGATGCGCTTCTTTAGCTCTTCGATTTCGTTATGGCCTTCGTCGATGTCGCCAAGCTCTTTCTGAATGGCCTTCATCTGCTCATTCAGGTAGTACTCGCGCTGGCTGCGCTCCATCTGCTTCTTGACGCGCCCACGGATACGCTTTTCAACCTGCAACAGGTCAATCTCGGCATCCAGAAGCGCCAGCACATGCTCAACACGCTCAGAGAGATCGGTGATCTCGAGGATCTCCTGCTTCTGCTCGATCTTGAGGGCCATGTGCGCTGCCATGGTGTCCACCAGGCGACCGGGCTCATCAATGCTGTTCAGCGAGGAAAGCACCTCGGCGGGTACTTTCTTGCCCAGCTGCACGTACTGTTCGAACTGGCTGAGCAGGCTGCGAACGAATACCTCGGACTCACGCTCACCCGCGTCAACCTCGTCGATCAGAGCAACCTCGGCCCGGCAATGACCGTCCACTTCGAAGAAGCGCTCGATAGCACCACGCTGCTCACCCTCAACCAGAACCTTGACAGTGCCGTCAGGCAGCTTGAGCAGTTGGAGGACGGTCGCGACCGTACCGACGCGGTACAGTGCATCCTCGCCCGGATCATCGTCCGCCGGGTTCCTCTGCGCCAACAGAAGAATTTGCTTGTCCCCGGTCATCGCGGCCTCCAGGGCCTCGATGGATTTCTCACGCCCCACGAAAAGCGGGATGACCATGTGCGGATAGACCACGACATCACGCAATGGCAGGAGAGGCAATTCTACGGTTGTCTTCATGATTTCAGCTCTACAGCGGCCATGGGCCGTTAACAGATAGGGTGACCCTGAAGGCCTAAGATGGGGGCACGTATGGGAAAAAACAAGCGCTGTAGTGGGAAAGACAAAGGGGCCCGAAGGCCCCTTTGATGATCACGCGTCGGGCGCAGCTTTCGCCGGCTGCTCACTGTTCTCGTAGATCAGCAGCGGCTTGGAAGCTCCATCGATGACACTCTCATCGATGACCACCTTGCTGACCTCGTTCTGCGAGGGAATTTCGTACATGGTATCGAGCAGTACGCCTTCGAGGATAGAGCGCAGGCCCCGGGCACCGGTTTTGCGCTCAAGCGCACGACGGGCTACCGCCTTGAGTGCATCCGGACGGAACTCCAGATCCACCCCTTCCATTTCGAAGAGCTTGCCGTACTGCTTGGTCAGGGCATTCTTCGGTTCGGTGAGAATCTGGATCAAGGCAGCCTCGTCGAGCTCGTCCAAGGTGGCGATCACCGGCAGACGCCCTACGAATTCAGGGATAAGGCCAAACTTGACCAGATCCTCCGGCTCCGCGTCGCGCAGGGTCTCCCCCACCTTCTTGCCCAAGTCAACACTACGAACCTCTGCATTGAAGCCAATGCCGCCACGAGCAGAACGATTCTGGATGACCTTCTCCAATCCAGCGAACGCGCCACCGCAGATGAAGAGGATGTTGCGGGTGTCCACCTGCAGGAACTCCTGCTGGGGGTGCTTGCGACCACCTTGCGGCGGTACAGACGCGACGGTGCCCTCGATCAGCTTCAGCAACGCCTGCTGCACACCCTCACCCGACACATCACGAGTAATGGAAGGGTTATCGGACTTGCGGGAAATCTTGTCGATCTCGTCGATGTAGACAATGCCCATCTGGGCCTTCTCCACATCGTAATCGCACTTCTGCAGCAGCTTCTGAATGATGTTCTCGACATCCTCTCCGACATAGCCTGCCTCGGTCAGCGTGGTGGCATCGGCGATGGTGAACGGAACATTCAACAAACGAGCGAGCGTTTCAGCCAGTAGCGTCTTACCGGAGCCCGTGGGACCGATGAGGAGGATATTGCTCTTGCCGAGCTCGATATCATCCTTCTTGTCACGCTGGTTGAGACGCTTGTAGTGGTTGTAGACGGCGACCGCGAGAACCTTCTTCGCACGCTCCTGACCAATCACGTACTGATCCAGGATGGTGCGGATTTCCTTGGGCGCCGGTAGCTTGTGCGCATTGCTCTCGGCCTGGGCTTCCTGCACCTCCTCACGGATGATGTCGTTGCACAGGTCGACGCACTCGTCGCAGATAAAGACGGAAGGGCCGGCAATCAACTTGCGCACTTCGTGCTGGCTTTTGCCGCAGAAGGAGCAATAAAGCAGTTTGCCGTTGTCCTCGCCATTGCGGGTGTCAGTCATTCGATCAATCCAGTCGGGATAGGCATGAAACACAAGATGAAGGCAAATGCGGGCATTTTCAAGCCCGCGAAGTGGCCGGCGGGGGCCGGCCACGGTGCTGCGGATGGTGTTAGCTGGCGATCTGACGCTTGCTGAGGACCTGATCGATCAGACCGTATTTGACGGCCTCATCGCCACTCATGAAGTTGTCGCGATCAGTGTCACGCGCGATCACATCGATCGGTTGTCCGGTGTGATCGGCAAGGATCTTGTTCAGACGCTCACGGATGGTGAGGATCTCACGCGCATGGATCTCGATGTCCGAAGCCTGTCCCTGGAAACCACCCAGAGGCTGGTGGATCATCATGCGCGAATGCGGCAGGCAGTAACGCTTGCCAGCCGCACCGCCCGCCAGGAGCAATGCGCCCATGCTGCAGGCTTGGCCGATGCAGATAGTGGAAACATCAGGCTTGATGAACTGCATGGTGTCGTAGATCGACATACCTGCAGTCACCGAACCGCCTGGGGAGTTGATATAGAGGTGGATGTCCTTGTCTGGGTTCTCGGCTTCGAGGAAGAGCAACTGGGCAACCACCAGATTGGCCATGTAATCCTCGACCTGACCCACCAGGAAGATCACCCGCTCCTTCAACAGACGGGAATAGATGTCGTAGGCACGCTCGCCACGGGCAGACTGCTCCACCACCATCGGCACCAGGCCGCCAGCAGCCTGGATATCAGGGACTTGTTGCTGCATATAAGAATTGCGGGACATGTCCAGCGATCACTCCCTAACTAATGTCATGTCTCAAAGACGCATAAGCCAGCTCGGAGGCTGGCTTATGGTGTGCTCGAACGAGGCGAAACGATCAGGCGGCTTGCGGAGCTTCTACCGGCTTGACTGCATCTTCGTAGGAGACCGCTTTGTCAGTCACGTTGGCCTTCTGCAGGACAGTATCTACAACTTGTTCTTCCAGCACAACCGAACGGACTTCGTTCAGTTGCTGGTCGTTCTTGTAGTACCAAGCCACTACCTGCTCGGGCTCTTGGTAGGCAGAAGCCATTTCCTCGATCAGCTCGCGAACGCGGGCATCGTCCGGTTTCAGCTCGAACTGCTTGACCACTTCAGCCACGATCAGCCCCAGGACAACGCGGCGCTTGGCTTGCTCTTCGAAGAGCTCGGCCGGCAGTTGATCAGGGTTGATGTTGCCGCCGAATTGCTGAACAGCCTGAACGCGCAGACGGCTCACTTCGTTGCCGATCAACGCCTTGGGCACTTCGATCGGGTTGGCAGCCAGCAGGCCGTCCATCACCTGATTTTTCACCTTGGACTTGATGGCCTGACGCAGCTCACGCTCCATGTTCTTGCGAACTTCGGCGCGGAAGCCCTCAAGACCACCTTCCTTGATGCCGAACAGCGCGAAGAACTCGTCGTTCAGCTCCGGCAGGATGGGAGCGGAGACGCTGTTCACGGTCACGGTGAACTCGGCAGTCTTACCGGCCAGATCCAGGTTCTGGTAGTCCTCGGGGAAGGTCGGGTTGATGACGCGCTCCTCGCCCGCCTTGACGCCAAGCAGGGCATCTTCGAAGCCCGGGATCATGCGGCCGGAGCCCAGTACCAGGCTGGTGCCCTTGGCAGAACCGCCAGCGAAGGCTTCGCCGTCGATCTTGCCGACAAAATCGATGTTCAACTGATCGCCATTCTCGGCAGCACGATCCACAGCCTCGAAGCGGGTGTTCTGCTTGCGCAGGATTTCCAGCATGTTGTCCACGTCCGCGTCGCCGACTTCAGCCTGCAGGCGCTCGACAGCGATGGACTCGAGACCAGCAACCTGGAACTCCGGGAACACCTCGAAGGTGGCAATGAACTCGAGGTCCTTGCCCTTCTCGAACACTTTCGGCTCGACAGAAGGCTGACCAGCCGGGTTCAGCTTCTGCTCAACCACAGCCTCATAGAAGGAAGACTGGATCAGGTCACCCAGGACTTCCTGGCGAGCAGCGTCTTCGTAACGCTGACGGATGACGCTCATGGGCACCTTGCCCGGACGGAAGCCAGCGACCTTAGCGCGGCGAGCAGTCTGCTGAAGACGCTTGTTGACTTCAGTCTCGATCCGCTCGGCCGGCACACCAACGGTCATACGGCGCTCGAGAGCGGAGGTGCTTTCAACAGAAACTTGCATGGATATTCCTCGTTGCAGACATTTGCCGGCCGGACCGGCCCCATAATCAAGGGTCGGCATTCTATTAGAGGAAAATGCAGAAGTCACCCCGCCAACCCATCGCGCTTCGCGCCCATGCCTACAAGAGCCGACACCGCTGGATTCGTACCTTATATAAGGAAGGGCCGCCCTGCCCGACCAACATCCCTGCCCGATGCCTACGGCCGGGCGGGCAGCGCTCCGGCAGTACAGCACGCTCAAGGCCGGACGACACTGCGGCCGGATGCCGCAAATGTAGCGCGCCCACCGCGAGGAGTATTCATACCCCATGGCCAAACGACGCTTTCTCGGACACCTCAAATGCGAAGCGGTAGGCAAGCCCCTTGCCGGCACACCCTTCGCGAGACCGCCGAGACGCTGGACATCGCTACAAGCCTATTAGGTTCTGTACGAAAGTACTGGCGCAAGCATCGCAGAGTGCAAGCCCGCGAGACCATTGCGGTAAAGCTCTTGGCGAGCTTGTCGTGGCGGGTACAGTTTCTTCGGCGCTCTTTTAGCCAGCCGAACATCCGCTCAATGATGTTACGCTGCCGATGTTTCGGTCGATCAAAAAATCGAGGCAGCCCCGACTTGGGCCTGCGCTTTATGGTGCGCTGCGGAATCACCGGCTTCATGCGTTAGCGGCCGCAGTACTGGCGCAGATATTCGGCATCGTAACCTTTGTCTGCCAGTAACCAACCACAGCGCTTACGAGGCCGCCCAGGCTTTCCGGGATACGAACCTGATCCAGATGGGCTGTGCATGGGTAAAGTCGCTGGCTTTCCTCGGTGAAAGCAGGAAGCGAAGAGATATCCCTTTGGCACCCAGACCAGATGAATTCTGGTGGTCAGGCCACATTGACTGCACCCCAGCGCATGATCTATCGGTTCTTCTGCCCCCCTTTTAGGTTCTTCGCGGAATCAGAGGAAAGAGCGAGTTGACCGCCAGGGAAGCGGGTAGATTGGCAGTCGCCAAACGCCCCCCCTGCTGCCGCCGTGCATCCTATTGATCTTGCTGCTTTCTGGCCAGGCTACGAGGTCGTCGCCTGTCGCCAATCCTCCCATGACACCCTGCTGATTGAGCTCGAGCCTCAAGACGGTTCTGTCCCCATCTGCGGGCGCTGTGGCCAGCCCAGTCCATTAATCCACGAGCGGCGGATTCGCCAGGTGCGTGATCGCGATCTGCTCGACCAACGCGTCCAACTGCAACTGCCG